>NZ_JBXAJP010000002.1:631221-756628 GCF_058797375.1 Prescottella sp. GW823-FHT02E09 | reverse complement strand
CTGAAACAACACACAGATACCATTCACCCCCAACACCCCACGACCCTCACGGGCCGGCCGGGTGGTTCGGGCGGGGGGTAGTGAATGTGTGACAGTTTCATAGAGTTACGGCGGCCATAGCGGAGGGGAAACGCCCGGTCCCATTCCGAACCCGGAAGCTAAGCCCTCCAGCGCCGATGGTACTGCACCCGACAGGGTGTGGGAGAGTAGGACACCGCCGAACACCCTTTACCGAAGGCCCCCACCCATCACGGGTGGGGGCCTTCGGCATTTCTGCATGTATGCGCACCCGGAGAACGCCCGAGTCGCCCACTGCAAGAACGAGGTCCGGGTACCGGGCTACGCCGCGAAGCTGTGAGCGCGACGGTTGCCGATCCCCTGACCGGCAACGTTGCGGCGTATCCGGAGTGTCGGGTAATCACTGCCCGAGGCGGCCGACGGATTCTGACCCGTGTGAGGAGTCAGTCGGCGCTCGGGATCACCGACGTGGTGTGCACGGGGCCGAGGCCGGAGTCGGGTGCGGTGGGATGAGCGAGTTGGGTGGGCGTCCCTCGCCCGCGGAGGGTCACCGACTCGCCGGAGACCCAGTGTCGCGCCTCGGATGCGCCGGCCAGTTCGACAGTGGTGTACGAGGCCAGCAGTGCGTCCGGATCCGACTTGGCCATCTCGGACAGGCGTGCCGCCTCGTTCACCGGGTCCCCGATCACCGTGTACTCGAATCGTTCGCGGGCCCCGACGTTTCCGGCGACAGCGGTGCCGGCCGCGACGCCGATGGCGGCGTGGCACTCCGGGACCTCGAAAGGCAATCGGTGTCGAATGGCTCGCGCCGCGGCCAGGGCGTGCCCAGCGGCATCCGGGAGGTCGCGCGGGGCACCGAAGATCGCGAGTGCGGCATCGCCTTCGAACTTGTTGACGAAGCCACCGTGGCGATCGACCTCGTCGACCACCACCTCGAAGAACCGATTGAGTAGGTCGACCACTTCCGCGGGGGGCCGCGTCGCCGCGAGCTCGGTGGAGCCCACCAGATCGACGAAGAAGATCGCGACGTCGCGCTCCTCGCCGCCGAGACGGGGCGGTGCGACGAGGGCGGCCTCGGCGACGTCCTGGCCGACGTGCCGCCCGAAGAGATCCCGGATCCGCTCGCGCTCCCGGAGTCCGTCGGCCATCCGGTTGAATCCGGACTGCAGCTCGCCTAGTTCGGTGCCGTCGTACACGACGACCCGGGTGTCGAGCCGGCCTTCCTCGATCCGGCTCATACCGGTCTTGACGGAACGGATGGGCGCCACCGTCGCGCGGGCATTGAGCAGGATCAGCAGCAGCCCGAAGAAGAGGGTGATCGCCCCGAGCCCCAGAACGGCGACGACGAGCTGGGACAGTGTGGTGTTGTGGCTGGTGAGGCTGTACGCCGCGACGATCATCAAACCGGCGACGGGGACGCCGGTACCGAGGATCCAGGCCAGCAGTGTCCGTCCGACGACGCCGCCGAGCCGCACCTTCGGCCGGCCGCCGGTCTCGAGCGCGCGGGCCGCCGCCGGGCGAAGCGCGAATTCACTGAACACGTGGCTGAACGCGCAGATCGTGATGCCGCCGAGCGCGATGGTGAACGCGATCTTCGGAACGGTCTCCGGGTCGACGAGGGCATATGCGGGTGTCAGCAGGAGGAGGGCGATCGTCCACTGCCCGATCTGCATGCGGGTCAACCGCCACGGCATCGTCAGGGTCGTCAACCTGTCGCGTTCGGTGGGTGCTCGGTCGAGGACGATCCACTGCAGATTGTGCAGGGCGCGCCGGGTCCCCTTGACGGTTCCGATCAGCAGCGCGACGGCCAGGTAAACCGGCACGAAGACGAAGTTGAGAAACCGGAACTCCGGCTCGAGCAGTTCGGGGCCCGGAACCACGAACGTGACGAGCACTGCGACGACGGCTGCCCCGACGACATTGGCCCCGAGTAGGGACGCGGTGAGGAGCGTCTGGACTCGGATCCGTCGGATCCGTGGTGTCTCCGAAGGCGTTCCGAGCAGACGGGAGCCGAGCGGCGTGTCGACAGGTCGGCGCGGGTCCATGGTCGTTCGAGAGTATTCGATCCACTAGGGTGGGCCGAGTGCGTCTTGTCATTGCTCGTTGCCGTGTCGATTACGTCGGTCGCCTGACGTCCCACCTGCCGATGGCCCGCCGGCTGCTGCTCGTCAAGGCGGACGGGTCCGTCAGCATTCACGCCGACGACCGCGCGTACAAGCCGCTGAACTGGATGAGCCCGCCATGCTGGCTCGCCGAGACCACCGATGGTGAGACCGAGGACGGCGCCCCCAAGCAGCTGTGGGTGGTGACGAACAAGGCCGGCGAGGAACTGCGGATCACCATCGAGGAGATCGAGCACGATTCGAGCCACGAGCTCGGTATCGACCCGGGACTCGTCAAGGACGGTGTCGAGGCGCATCTGCAGGAACTGCTGGCCGAACACGTCGAAACGCTCGGGGAGGGGTTCACGCTCATCCGCCGCGAGTACATGACGGCCATCGGTCCCGTCGACCTGCTGTGCCGCAACGCCGACGGGGCGACGGTGGCCGTCGAGATCAAGCGGCGCGGCGAGATCGACGGCGTCGAACAGCTCACCCGGTACCTCGAGCTGCTCAATCGGGATCCGCTGCTGGCGCCGGTTACCGGCGTCTTCGCGGCTCAGCAGATCAAGCCGCAGGCCAAGACCCTCGCGACCGATCGTGGTATTCGCTGCCTGGTACTCGACTACGAGGCGCTGCGGGGCACCGAGAGCACCGAGTTCCGCCTGTTCTGAGCGTTCGCGGGTGCGCGCAGGCCGGCCCCTAGACTGGTGTGGTGCCGCGTCGCAATCAGCCCCGCAAACCCCACCGTCGCAGCGAGTCGGCCGACGGGCACGTCGCTGACGGCAGCCTGTTCGGAAACGCACTCGCCCGTGAGGAATCGGGTCCATCCGGCTACGGCGACGAACGTTTCATGGTCCGTCAGATTCCCGGTGCCCGGGCCACGAAGACCTACCGTTGCCCGGGCTGCGATCAGGAGGTGCGGCCCGGAGTCGCGCACATCGTGGCGTGGCCGGCCGATTCCGGGGGTGCGGACGACCGCCGGCACTGGCACACGGGGTGCTGGGCCGGCCGTCGCACGCGGGGGCTGACGCGTCGCTGGTCCTGACTGCGCTACGTGGTTCGCGCGGGCTGCTGCTGCGACGGTGAATCGGATTCGTCGGCCGGGCCGCTGGCATCCGGTGACTCGCCGTCCTTGGCGGGTGCCGAGGCTTCGGCGTTGTCGAGCAGCTCCGCTTCCCGGTTGACGGAGGCGAGCATCGCGGGGACCGAATCGAGCTGGCCGCGAATGCCGAGCAGCTGAGCAAGGATTCGACTGCGCAACACCCGCAGCTCCTCGGCGAGTTCCTTCGCATGTGCGATCTTGCGGTCGGACTGCTCGGTGGCGATCTGCAGACGACGCTGCGCCTCCCGGCTGGCGTCGGTGAGACGTCGGTGGGCGTCGGCCTTGCTGTCGGTCTCACGTTCCTCGATGATCGCGAGGGCCTTGGCGCGACGTTCGGCCATCGTGATCTCGAAGTCCTGCTGGACCTGCGCGCGCTTCGCCTCGGCCTCGGCGGTGAGACGGTCGCGCTCGGCCACCGCGGCTTCGACGATCCGGATGCCTTCCGTTCGGGCGGCCGTCATTGTCTGTTCGTGCTCGCGTTCGAGGGCCGCGCGTCGCTCCTCGAGTTCCTTGATCTTCGTCTCGTAGAGCAGGCGGAGTCGTTCGCTCTCCTGCTCGGCGACCGACACCATCTCCGCAGCATCGGCTTCCGCCTTCGCGCGCACCTCGGAGGCCTCGTCGGAGGCCAGGCGCAGCATGCGGGAGATGCGCTCGCTCATGCCCTCCGCGGTCGTAGGCGGCACCGACAGCCGGTCCACGTCGCGGCGGAGTTCGTCGATCTCGTCCCGTGCGTCCTCGAGCTGAATGGCCAATTCCCGGGCCTGCGCGGCGGCCGCGTCGCGGTCGGTCGCGGTGAGGCGGAGCTCGGCGTCGAAACGGTCGTAGTAGCGCCGAACCTCGTCCTTGTCGTATCCCTTGCGGACGATGGTGAACGGCATGCCGCGGTCGTGATCGTAGGCCATGCCTGCCAATCTACCGGCGACGATGGCCGCAGCGCCCGCGGAGGCGGACCGGCGTCGTCACACCGGCCCCACTCCGCGGCGCCACTGGAATGCTCGGGTCAGTGTCCGCCGTCGGCGGCCGGCTCGACCAGCTCGATGAGCACGCCGCCGCCGTCCTTCGGGTGGACGAAGTTGATCCGCGAGTTGGCGGTGCCACGACGCGGTGCGTCGTACAGCAGGCGCACGCCGTCGGCGCGGAGCTGCGCGCTGATCGCGTCGATGTCGGTGACGCGGAACGCCAGCTGCTGCAGGCCCGGGCCACTGCGATCGATGAACTTGGCGATCGTGGAGGCCTCGTTCAGCGGCGCGAGGAGCTGGATCGCGGCGGCACCGGCGGCCTGTCCCGGGTATCCGAGCATGGCCTCGCGGACGCCCTGTTCCTCGTTGACCTCCTCGTGCAGGTTGACCATGCCGAGGTGCTTGCCGTACCACGCGATGGCGGCGTCGAGATCCGGCACCGCGATACCGACGTGGTCGATCGCGGTCACCAGCTCGGAGGTCAGTCCGCTCGGGGCGGTGCTGGGGGAGGAAGATGTCATGTATCAGACGGTAGCGCTACCGTTTGAACTGTTCGCGCCGGGTCACGGCTCAGACCGCCGTCCCGGACCAGGATCGACCGCTGGAGGAATCTTGACCACTTCTGTCATCGTTGCCGGGGCACGTACCCCGGTCGGACGACTGCTCGGGTCCCTGAAGGACCTTTCGGGCTCGGACCTCGGCGGCGTAGCGATCAAGGGCGCGCTGGAGAAGGCCGGTGTGGCGCCCGAGCAGGTCGAGTACGTGATCATGGGTCAGGTTCTCACCGCGGGCGTGGGCCAGATGCCGGCGCGTCAGGCTGCCGTCGCCGCCGGGATCCCGATGAGCGTTCCCGCGCTCACGATCAACAAGGTGTGCCTGTCGGGAGTCGATGCGATCGCGCTCGCGGACCAGTTGATCCGGGCCGGAGAGTTCGACGTCGTCGTCGCCGGTGGTCAGGAGTCGATGTCGCGGGCACCGCACATGCTCGAGAAGAGCCGTGAGGGCTTCAAGTACGGCGATGTCACGCTGCGCGATCACATGGCGTACGACGGCCTGCACGACATCTTCACCGATCAGCCGATGGGCAACCTCACCGAGCAGCGCAACCAGGACGACGACCAGCGCATCACGCGCGAGGAGCAGGACGCGTTCGCGGCCGCGTCGCACCAGAACGCCGCCCGTGCCTGGAAGGACGGGCTGTTCGCCGACGAGGTCGTCCCGGTGACGATCCCGCAGCGTCGCGGTGAGCCGATCGTCGTGACCGAGGACGAGGGCATCCGCGCCGACACCACCGTAGAGTCGCTCGCCAAGCTGCGTCCGGCGTTCGCGAAGGACGGCTCCATCACCGCCGGTACCGCGTCGCAGATCTCCGACGGCGCCGCCGCGGTGGTCGTGATGAGCAAGGCCAAGGCCGAGGAGTTGGGCCTGGAGTGGATCGCGGAGATCGGCGCGCACGGCGTCGTCGCCGGTCCGGATTCGACGCTGCAGTCCCAGCCCGCGCGCGCGATCGCTCGTGCGTGTGAGCGTGAGGGCATCGATCCGAAGGATCTCGATGTCGTCGAGATCAACGAGGCGTTCGCGGCCGTGGGCATCGCGTCGACCCGCGAGCTGGGTATCGACGCCGCCAAGGTGAATGTCAACGGTGGTGCGATCGCGATCGGCCACCCGCTCGGTATGTCCGGCGCCCGCATCGCACTGCACCTCGTTCTCGAGCTGCAGCGACGCGGCGGCGGCATCGGTGCGGCCGCTCTGTGTGGCGGCGGCGGACAGGGCGACGCCCTGATCGTCCGGGTGCCGAAGAAGTAGCTTCATACCCCTGTGCGGCACCTCGTGGTCGAGACTGTGACGAGTCTCAACTACGGGGTGTCGTAGTTTCTCGTGCACAATGGCGGCCATGGCGAACTTCTTCGATCTCAGCTCGTGGCCCAAGCGTTTCCGTTTCGTGGCTGTTCTGGAAGCCTTCAGCTGGGCCGGTCTGCTGATCGGCATGGCGTTCAAGTACCTGCCCGAGAGCGCCCCGGAGATCGGGGTGAAGATCTTCGGACCGATCCACGGTGCGATCTTCGTGATCTACGTGATCGTGGCGCTGTTCACCGCGCGCGCCGTCAGGTGGGACTTCAAGACGCTCGCCCTCGCGATGATCTCCAGCATCCCGCCGTTCATGACCGTCTGGTTCGAGCGCTGGGCCGCGCGCAACGGGCGCCTCGGTGAGCTGTCGACCACAGGTGCTGCGCAGTCGGCGCCCGCTGTCGCCTGACGGACGCCCCGGTGGCGGGCCGGAATGGCTGCCCGCCCGCCACTCGTGACAAACTGAATCCGTGACTCGACCTGGTTCTCGTCCGTCCCCTCGTATCGCTGCGGCCATGTCCGGTGCCGTCGACCTGTCCGGTCTCAAGGACCGTGCACAGCAGCCGCCGAGCGCGCCCGCGGGCGCGCCCGTCACCGACTCGGCCCAAGTCGACTCGGCCCCCGTCAGCACGACCGGGCTCGCACCGGTCATCGACGTCACCGAGGCCACCTTCCAGGCCGAGGTGCTCGAGCGGTCCATGCAGGTGCTGGTGATCGTCGACCTGTGGGCCACGTGGTGCGGACCGTGCAAACAGTTGTCCCCGGTGCTCGAGAAGCTCGCCCACGAGGGCGGCGGTAACTGGGTCCTCGCGAAGATCGACGTCGATGCCAACCCGGGCATCGCACAAGCGTTCGGCGTCCAGTCGGTCCCGACGGTCGTCGCGATCGCCGGTGGTCAGCCCCTCGCGGACTTCTCCGGCGCGCAGCCCGAGCCGCAGCTGCGCCAGTGGATCGCCGCCCTGCAGGAAGCGGTCCAGGGCAAGCTGGCCGGACCGCCGTCGGGTGACGGCTCCGAGCCGGAGCCCGAGCCCGAGGATCCCCGCTTCGTGGCCGCCGAGAATGCGCTCGACGAGGGCGACTTCGCCGGCGCCGAGGCCGCCTACAACCTGATTCTCAACTCCGAGCCGGCCAACGAGCAGGCACTTGCCGCGCTGCGGCAGGTTCGATTCCTCGGCCGGGTGCAGGAGCTGCCCGACGACGCGATCGAGGCGGCGGACGCGCAGCCCGACTCGCTCGACGCCCAGTTCGCCGCGGCCGACGCCGAGTTGTACTCCCAGCGACCCGAGGCGGCCTTCGACCGGCTCATCGCGCTCGTCCGCCGCACGGCCGGAGACGACCGGACGGCGGTACGGACACGTCTGCTCGAGCTGTTCGAGTTGTTCGACCCGGCGGAACCGGTACTGGTCGCGGCCCGTCGGAAGCTCGCGTCCGCGCTGTACTGACCGGCGCTCGACCCGATCCGATCGGCGATCCTCAGCGGTAGCGGCCGTCGCAGGTCTGCTGTCCGCCGAGGACGCCGGTGCGGAACGCGTCCACGCGCGAGAACCCGCTCGGCACCGTGTTGCCGTCGACGTCGCTCGCGGCCAGTCCGTCGGACAACAGTCCGGAGATGGCCTCGTCGAGGTCCCCGGGCGAGAGCCACACCGTCCGGGTATCGGTGGGGGCCGCCTGATCCGGACTGAGCGCCGCGGTGACCGCGCCCGACAGGCACGCTGCGCGCAACGCCGCCTGCGGGCCGGACAGCGACAGGCCCGCCGCCTTCTGCACCGCGAGGGTGTAGCGGGAGGCGAGCAGGACGTAGGCGCCGTAGTCGCCGGTGACGTCGGCGCTGAGGACGTCGTCGCCGGTCGCCGTGTCGGGGCGTCCGCGTTCGGCGAGGGTGGGGACGTCGACACCGATGGTGTTGGTGGCGGGACAGTACGAGACCGGCTCGGTGGCGTCCGCGTCTCGGCAGTCGGTGTCGATCCCGGTGAGATCGAGGGTGGGCGGGTCGGCGAGGGCGAACACGGTCCCGAACGAGTCGAAGATCGCGGTCAGTGATTCCGCCGTCACCGGCAGCTCACCGTCGTCGTTGCGGCCGTCGTACCGCTGCGGCAGGTCGGCCCGCCGCGACGTGATCTCGTCGGCGTCGATGCGGGTGCACGCACCCGCGCCGTCGGTGAAGCCGATCTGGGCGGCGGTGACCCGTTCGAAGGCGGAACCGTGAATCGACTCGGGATCGCCGGGGTCGGTGTCACGCACCGAGACTGTCGCTGCCAGTACCGAATTGAGCCCGTCGGACGTGTTGAGGGTGAAGCGCGGGGCGCGTCCCTCGGCGACATGGCGGATGAAGGCGCCCGCGAAACAGTCGGCCTGCTGTTCGTACACGATGCCCGGATCGTCCTCGCCCACCAGTCCGGCCTTCTGCTGAATCGCGTGACCGTACTCGTGTGCCAGCACCATCACCACCGACATCGGCCCGAACGCCTCGACCAGGTTCGGCAGCAGGTAGGCGCGGTCCCAGCCGATCGTGTCCTGCCTGACGCAGTACGCCGCGTTGACGAGGTCCTCGGTGGTCATCCCGCAGAATCGGCGGGCGCCGGTGTCGTCGGGGTTCCACGACAGCAGGTCGGTGACCGGCTGGAACGTGCCCTTGAAGACCGTCGGGTACTCGGACGCCCAGTAGTCCTCGATGTCGGAGATCGCGTTCGCCGCGAGCGCGTCGATCTCTCCGCCGTCGCCGTCGCCGTCGGTCACGGTGCGGGTGGCGTCCGGCGCGCCCTCGCGGGGTCCGCTCGGACCGCCCTGCGCGGGAAGCCCGGCCACGGTGAACGGGTCGTCGTAGATGGACACCGCGCGTCCGTCGATGGTCGACGAGCATCCGGTGACTGCGCTGATCGCCACCGTCAGCAGCACGAGGGATGTCGCGACGGCGCCTGCCGGTCGCCGCGTGCGTGTCACCGATCCTGCCCAGTCACCGCGTGTCCCTCACCTTTCCAGCCGCATCCAGATGGCCGCGCTCGCCGGCAGTGTCACCTCTGCCGACGCCGGGCGGCCGTGCCACGGCCGCTCCAGGGCCGTCACCGAGCCGAAGTTGCCCAGGCCCGACCCCTGGAACTCCAGCGCGTCGGTATTGAGGATCTCAGACCAATTGCCGGGTTCGGGCAAGCCCACACGATACTTCTCGTGCGCGGATCCCGAAAAGTTGTACAGGCACGCGACGATCGAGCCGTCGCTCCCGTACCGCAGGAAGCTCAGCACGTTGTTCTCGGTGTCGTTGGCGTCGATCCACGAGTATCCGCCGGGGGAGGTGTCCAGCGTCCACAATGCCGGATTGGCGCGGTAGACGGCGTTGAGTTCGCACACGAGGCCGTGGATGCCGTGGTGCAGGTCGCCGGTCACCGGATCCTCGAGTTCGTGCCAGTCCAGTCCGTGTTCCTCGGACCACTCGGCCTGCTGCCCGAACTCCTGACCCATGAACAGCAGCTGCTTGCCCGGGTGCGCCCACATGTACGCCAACAGCGCGCGTACGCCGGCGGCCTTCGCCCGGTCGTCACCCGGCATGCGCGTCCACAGCGTGCCCTTGCCGTGGACGACCTCGTCGTGGCTGATCGGCAGCAGGTAGTTCTCGCTCCACGCGTACATCAGTGAGAACGTGATCTCGTGATGGTGGAACGTGCGGTGGACGGGATCGCGCTGCAGATACCCGAGGGTGTCGTGCATCCAGCCCATGTTCCATTTCATGGTGAACCCGAGACCGCCGACGTTGGTGCCGCGCGTCACGCCCGGCCACGACGTCGACTCCTCGGCGATGGTCACGACACCACGGTGATACTTGTGGATGGTCGCGTTCATCTCCTGCAGGAACGCGACCGCCTCGAGGTTCTCCCGACCTCCGTGGACGTTGGGAGTCCACTGCCCCGACGGCCTGGAGTAGTCGAGGTAGAGCATCGAGGCGACGGCGTCGACCCGCAGGCCGTCGACGTGGAACTCGTCCAGCCAGAACAGGGCGTTGGCGACCAGGAAGTTCCGGACCTCGCGGCGACCGAAGTCGAACACGTATGTGCCCCAGTCGAGTTGCTCGCCGCGCTGCGGATCGGCGTGCTCGTACAGCGGTGAGCCGTCGAACCGGGCCAACGCCCAGTCGTCCTTGGGGAAGTGCGCCGGCACCCAGTCCACGATGACACCGATGCCGGCGCGGTGCAGGCGGTCGACGAACGCGCGGAAGTCGTCGGGCGTCCCGAAGCGGGCGGTCGGCGCGTAGTACGACGTCACCTGGTAGCCCCACGAGCCGCCGTACGGGTGTTCGGCGACGGGAAGCAGTTCCACGTGTGTGAACCCGGACTCGATGACGTACGTGCTCAGTGCGTCGGCGAGTTCGGTGTAGCTCAGCCCGGGACGCCACGATCCGAGGTGGACCTCGTACACGCTCATCGGTTCCCGACTCGGCTCCGAGCCCGCACGGGCCGCCATCCACTCGTCGTCGGACCAGCGGTGCGCCGATGCGGTGACGATGGAGGCGGTCGCCGGCGGTACCTCCGTCGCGAACGCCATCGGGTCGGCCTTGTCGCGGATGGTGCCGTCGCGGCCGTGGATCCGGAACTTGTACATCTCGCCGGCGCCGACGTCGGGGACGAACACCTCCCACACGCCGGTCGAGCCGAGCACCCGCAGGGGGAAGGTGTGCCCGCCCCACAGGTCGAAGTTGCCGGTCACCGTGACGCCCCGGGCGCCGGGCGCCCACACCGCGAACGAGGTGCCGTGCACGACGCCGTCGGGGGTGTCGTACGTCCGCGGATGCGCGCCGAGGATGTCCCAGAGACGCTCGTGCCGACCCTCCCCGAACAGGTGCAGATCCAGTTCACCGAGGGTCGGGAGGAACCGGTAGCCGTCGGCGGTCACTACCGTGTACGCACCCGGGTACGTCACCACCAGGCGGTAGTCCGCGAGTTCGTGGACCGCGACCAGTGCGCTGAACACGTCGTCGGCGACCCGGTGCAGGGGATGGTCCCGCCCACCGATCCGCACCGCGACGGATTCGGCGCCCGGGCGCAGCGCCCGGATCACCGTGCCGTCGGGGTGGGGGTGCGCACCGAGGACGGCGTGCGGGTCGTGGTGGGTGCCCTGCACCAGCAGTTCCAGGTCGCGTGGATCCGGTGGACACGCCGCGGCGGGCGGGGTCACGGATTGTGCTCCCGGTCCGCGAGGCGTCGCCGTGTCTCGAGAGGGATCGGTGGCAGCGCCAGGATGTGCGCCGACGCCCGCCACGGTTCGAGGCGGACGAAGTTGTGCCGGCCCCACTCGTACTGCTCGCCGCTGACCCTGTCGTGCACGGACAGGTGGTCGTGCCAGTCCCGGCCGAGGGCCGGCAGGTCGAGGGACACGAAACCCTGCTCGGCACCGAACGGGTTGAGGTTCACCACGGTCAGGACGGCGTCGCCGGTGACCGGATCGAACTTGGAGTACGCGATCAGTGCGTCGTTGTCGACGTGGTGGAAGTGCAGGTTGCGCAGTTGCTGCAGCGCCGGGTGTGCCCGCCGGATCCGATTCAGCGTCGTGATCCACGGTTCGAGGGATTCGCCCCGGGCCCGGGCGTCGGCGAAGTCACGCGGGCGCAGCTGGTACTTCTCCGAGTCCAGGTACTCCTCGCTGCCCGGGCGGACCGCGGCGTGCTCGAACAGTTCGTAGCCGGAGTACACGCCCCACGTGGGGGACAGCGTCGCCGCGAGCGCGGCCCGCACCGCGAACATGCCGGGGCCGCCGTGCTGCAGGCTCTCGTGCAGGATGTCCGGCGTGTTCACGAACAGGTTGGGGCGGGCCTCGTCGGCCTTGGCGGCGATCTCGTGGCCGAACTCGGTGAGCTCCCACTTGTTCACGCGCCACGTGAAGTACGTGTACGACTGCGTGAACCCGCGTCTCGCGAGCCCGTAGAGGCGCGCGGGCCGGGTGAAGGCCTCGGACAGGAACAGCACGTCCGGGTCGGTCCTCTTCACCTCGCCGATGAGCCACTCCCACAGGCTCGGCGGCTTGGTGTGCGGATTGTCGACGCGGAAGATCTTGACGCCCAGCCGGACCCAGTGCCGCACGACACGCAGGACCTCGGCGTGGATGCCGTCGGGATCGTGGTCGAAGTCGATCGGATAGATGTCCTGGTACTTCTTGGGAGGGTTCTCCGCGAACGCGATGGTGCCGTCCGGCAGTTGCGTGAACCACTCGGGATGCTGTTGCGCCCACGGATGATCGGGCGCGCACTGCAGCGCGAGGTCGAGCGCCACCTCCAGTCCCAGTCGCGCGGCGTCGGCGACGAACGCCGCGAAGTCGACCTCGGTCCCGAGTCGGGGATGGATCGCGTCGTGACCGCCGTCCGCGGATCCGATCGCCCACGGCGAGCCGACGTCGTCGGGTCCCGCGGTGAGGGAATTGTTGGGGCCCTTGCGGTTCACCTCCCCGATCGGATGGATCGGCGGCAGGTACACGACGTCGAAGCCCATTGCGGCGATGCGGGGCAGATCCGCCGCCGCGGTTGCGAACGTGCCGTGCCGGGGGGCGCCGTGCGTGTCCCGGCCGCCGGTGGAGCGGGGAAAGAACTCGTACCAGGATCCGAACAGGGCGCGTCGACGGTCGACCACTACGTCGTACGGGCGGGACGCGGTCACCAGCTCGCGCAGCGGTCGTGCCCGCAGCGCCTCCGCGACCTCGGATGCGAACGCCGGCGCGACCCGGACCGGCAGCTGGCGGTCGGACCGCAGCGACGCCGCCACCGTCAGCAGGCGGTCACGGTCGAGCCGGTCCGCGCCGTCGGCCGCCCGCTCGAACAGGCGCGCCCCGAGCTCGAGGTCGTTGGCGAGATCCGCCGGCCCCTGACCGACGCCGAGCTTGGCCTCCACCGCGTGACGCCACGTCGTGATCGGATCGCCCCACGCCTCGATGCGGTAGCTCCAGGTCCCGACCGCGGTCGGGGTGAACGTCGCGTGGAACGCGTCCAGCTGCGGCCCGGGATGCATGGGGATCCGCACGGTGTCGGACGGTCCGCCGGGGCCCTCGACGACCAGCGTCGCCGCCACGGCGTCGTGTCCCTCGCGCCACACCGTCGCGGACACGGGGAACACCTCGCCGACCACGGCCTTGGCCGGGAAACGACCGCCGTCGATCGAGGGCAGCACGTCGTCTATGGCGAGGCGACCTGTCACACGTACTCCGTTCGGGCTCCGACTGTCCGGGGCGGGGACAGTGTCGGATCAACGGTAGTTCAGAGGCTCGTGCGGCGTCGGGATCGTGGCGACGAAATCGGAGCAGCCGGGGGTTCAGCCGACAAAGCAGCAGCGAAGTAGTCACCCGCGCCCCTCCGGTTCGGCCCCCGCCGTCGACGGAAACCGGAGGGTGCCCGCTTGCGCCGGTACCTTTCCCGTATGGGGGAGCTTCAGGGTGGTCTCGAGGACATCGACACACGGAGCAGCCCGCCCGGCCGCGTCCTCGCCGCGATCGTGGGCGTCGCCGTGGGAGTTCTCGTGTGCATCCACTACGACCGGTGGCCGTCGAGGTTCGGGGCCGCGCGGTGGGCGGATCCGCTGCTGTTCGGGGGCGCAGCGATTCTCGTCCTCGCCGTCGCGGGCCTGGTGTGGGCGATCCGCACGCTGTACTTCGTGGGCCGGGACCGGCGCTGGTCGTGCTGGGTCCTGGTTGCGCCCGCGACAGTGATCGTCTCCGTGGCCGGTGCGCTGCTCTTCCCACCACCGAGCTTCGACGACCTGCGGCCGGATTTCGAACGCGTCGCCCTCGAGGTGCTTGCCTCGCCCGATCGGTCGCGTTCGAACGTCGAGCTCGGCCGCTTCGACTTCCTTTTCGTTCGGAAGGATGCCGGTGGGTCGGTCTATTTCGTCGACGCCGGTGGTCTCGGAATCTCGACGAGTTCCGGGTGGGCCTACTTGCCGGACGGGTCACCGGCAGGCTTCGACGACTTCACCGCGACGCATCTGGGCGGACCCTGGTACGAATTCAGCGCGGTTTGGTGGGACTGATCGCTGGCGGGAGGAGTCTCGACTCGGCGCGTCACCGGGCCCGAACATGGGTAGTGTTCGCGGCGTGAAAGCCCTGCGTCGGTTCACCGTCCGAGCCCATCTGCCCGAGCGTCTCGCGGCCCTGGGGCCGCTGTCGACCAACCTGCGCTGGTCGTGGCACCCGGCGACGCAGGACCTGTTCGCGTCGATCGACCCCGCCCTGTGGACGGCGGTGCGTCACGATCCGGTCCGGATACTCGGCGAGGTGGATCCGTACCGGCTCGACGAACTGGCCGTCGATCAGGCGTTCCTGGCGGAACTGGACCGTGTGGCCGCCGAGCTGGACGACTATCTGACCCGGCCGCGCTGGTATCAGGACCAGCTCGGGAAGGGCGCCGCGCTGGCCACCGGGATCGCGTACTTCTCGATGGAGTTCGGTGTCACCGAGGTGCTGCCGAACTACTCCGGTGGGCTCGGCATCCTCGCCGGCGATCATCTCAAGGCCGCGTCGGACCTGGGTTTGCCGCTGATCGGCGTCGGGCTGCTGTACCGCTCCGGGTACTTCCGGCAGTCGCTCACCGCGGACGGCTGGCAGGCCGAGCACTACCCGGCCCACGACCCGCAGGGGCTGCCGCTGCGGCTGCTCACCGAGAGCGCCGAGGACGGCGGACCGGGCGCGCCGGTGCTGATCCACATCGCGATGCCCGGCGGTCGCGTGCTGCGCGCACGGGTGTGGATCGCGCAGGTCGGCCGGGTGCCGCTGCTGCTGCTCGATTCGGACATCGCGGAGAACGATCCGGAGCTGCGCGCGGTGACCGACCGGCTCTACGGTGGCGACCAGGGCCACCGGATCAAGCAGGAGATCCTGGCCGGCATCGGCGGCGTGCGTGCGGTCCGCGCCTACACCCGCGCGCACGGTCTCGCCGACCCCGAGGTGTTCCACATGAACGAGGGACACGCCGGTTTCCTCGGACTCGAACGCATCCGGGAGCTGATCACCACCTCCGCACTGGACTTCGACGCCGCACTCGCGGCGGTACGCGCGGGCACCGTGTTCACGACGCACACGCCGGTCCCGGCGGGCATCGACCGGTTCCCGACCGAGCTGGTGCGCCGCTACTTCGGTGGCAGCGAGGGGGAGCAGGAATCGACGCTGCTCCCCGGACTGGGGGTGGACCGCATCCTCGCGCTCGGTGGCGAGAACGACCCGGGCGTGTTCAACATGGCGCACATGGGTCTTCGGCTGGGCCAGCGCGCCAACGGGGTCTCGAAGCTGCACGGCGAGGTGAGCCGGGCGATGTTCGAATCCCTGTGGCCAGGCTTCGACGCCGCCGAGGTGCCGATCGGCTCGGTCACCAACGGCGTGCACGCCCCGACGTGGGCGGCCCGCGAATGGATGGACCTTGCCCGCCGACTCGTCGGGCCGGACCTGCTGGAGGAGGCCCGCGGCTGGGAACGGTTGCGGGAGATCGACTCCGGCGAACTCTGGTCGACCCGGAACACGCTGCGGGCGCAGCTGGTCGACGAGGTGCGCCGCCGAGTGCGGGCGTCGTGGCTCGAACGCGGCGCGACCGAGGCCGAACTCGGCTGGACGACCGAGGTGTTCGACCCGAAGGTCCTGACCGTCGGGTTCGCGCGCCGGGTGCCGACCTACAAGCGCCTGACGCTCATGCTGCGCGACGCCGAGCGATTGAAGGCACTGCTGCTCGACGAGAGCCGTCCGGTGCAGCTCGTCGTCGCCGGTAAGAGCCATCCCGCCGACGAGGGCGGCAAGGCGCTGATCCAGCAGGTCGTGCGGTTCGCCGACCAGCACGACGTCCGGCACCGGATCGTGTTCCTGCCCGACTACGACATGTCGATGGCCCGGTACCTGTACTGGGGTTGCGACGTGTGGCTCAACAATCCACTGCGGCCACTCGAGGCGTGCGGGACGTCGGGCATGAAGTCGGCGCTCAACGGCGGACTGAATCTGTCCATCCGCGACGGCTGGTGGGACGAGATGTTCGACGGCGAGAACGGCTGGGCCATCCCCACCGCCGACGGTGTCGCCGACGAGACCCGCCGCGACGACCTCGAGGCCACCGCGCTGTACGAGCTGCTCGAGCGGTCGGTGCTGCCCCGCTTCTACGAGCGCGACGAGAGTGGCCTGCCGACCCGCTGGCTCGAGATGGTCCGGCACACGCTGCAGACGTTGGGTCCGAAGGTGCTGGCGTCGCGGATGGTGCGCGACTACGCGGTCGAGTACTACGCGCCGGCGGCGGACGCGGCCCGGAAGATGCTGCCCGACAACTTCGCCGGCGCCCGCGAGATGGCCGAGTACCGGCGCCGCGTGGGTGCGGCGTGGCCGGGCGTGCAGGTGGCGCAGGTCGACAGCGCCGGGCTGCCCGACAACCCGGAGATCGGCGCCGACCTCTCACTGCGCGCGTTCGTGCGCCTGGGTGGCCTCGCGCCGACGGACGTCGTGGTGCAGGCGGTGCTCGGAAAGGTCGGGCCCACCGAGGAACTCAGCGACGTCACGACCGTGCCGATGGTGCACACCGGGGCCGACGGACTGGGGGAGGTGTTCGAGGCGACCACACCGCTGCCGGTGTCGGGGTCCGTGGGCTACACCGTCCGCGTCCTGCCGCACCACGACCTGCTGGCCACCGACGCCGAACTGGGTCTCGTCGCGGCGCCCTACGTCTAGTCCTATCGTCAGGACTGGATGTCGCGGCGGCGGAAGCCCACCAGCGCGAGCGCGTAGAGCGCCGCCGCGATGACGAGCAGCACGATCAGCGGCACGACGTCGAACTCGTCCGCCGGCAGGTTCGGGGTGAAGTGGAACGGCGACCCCCACCCGGTCCAGTCGGGCAGTACCTCGAGGAACATCCCGATCACCAGGGCGTAGCCGATGTACACCCACACCACCGCCAACAGTCGCGGGAACCAGGCGTACACCGCCGCGGTGAGCCCGATGAGCGTCAGCGTCGCGGGCACGCCGTTCGCGGCGGCGCCGACGAGGCGCCCGAACATCGCACCGTCGTGCAGGGTCGCGGCCGCGGTGATGCCCATCGCGGCGCCGGCCGCCAGCACGATCATCGCGGTCGCGATCGTGATCACCACCAGTTGCGCGCCGAGCCATCGCCAGCGGGAGACCGGGCTCGCCAGGACGTCCTCGGCCCGGCCGGACGTCTCCTCGTTGCGGGCGGACTGGACGGCGGTGAGCGCGTACATGCACGCCATGATCGTCAGGAACACCAGGTACAGCGCGAACGCGCCCTGTGCGGCGTTGGCCTCGCCTCCCGGCAGCAGCCCGGCCAGACGGGGGTCCTGGTTCACGAAGTCGGCGACCTGCTGGCCGAGCGCACCGATCGGGAACGCGAGCGCGAAGACGCCGATGCCCCACGCCACGATCTGGTTGCGCTGCATCCGCACCGTCAGCGCCGCGATCCCGGTGAGGGCGCCGCTCGCGCGGGGCCGCCCGCCCCGCGGTGCCACCAGACCCGCGCCGACATCCCGCCGGCCCACCACCGCGTAGGCGAGGGCGACACCGATCACCACCGCGCCGAGCCCCAGCAGCAGAGGCCACCACCGCTCGTCGACATAGGCGCGCGTGGACTGCGCCCAACCGATCGGCGACAGCCAGGACCACACGCTGCCGTCCTCCTTGGCGCGGACGTCGCCGATCGCGCGCAGCAGATACGCGACGGCCACCGCGACGAGCCCCAATCCGCTTGCGGTGCGGGCATGCTCGGTGACCTGGGAGAACAGCGCCGACGTCGCGCCGAACGCGAGACCGACCATGAACACCCCGGCGGCCAGATTCCACGACCCGAGCGCCGGCAACCCGACCGCGGTCAGGCCGAGCCCGAGGACCAGTCCGATCAGCAGGTTCGCCAGCAGCACCACTGCGAGTCCTGACGTGATCGGCGCGAATCGGCCGACCACGGCCGAACGCAGCATCTCGGCGCGACCGGACTCCTCCTCGGTCCGCAGGTGCAGAGTCACCAGCAGCACCGACATGACCGCGACTGCGATCATCGTCATGCCCGCGATCTCGTTCGCCACCATCGCGCCGAGTGTGTAGTCGGACAGTCCGTAGCCGGGTCCGGCCAGCGCCGTCGCCGCCGGTGACTCGATGAGGGCGGCGCGTGCCTGCCGCGATTCGGGCGTGGGATACAGGGTGTTGTAACTCGACGCCAGCAGCACCGTCGACCCGCCGACCGTGATCACCCACGCGGGCAGCCGGATCCGATCGACCCGCAACGCCAACCGGGTGAGCGTCCAGGTTCCGGCGAGACGGTCCGTCGGCGAGGTACCGACGGGCCCGGCGACCCGCTCGACGCCCGCGACCTGCGCCGTCATCGTCGCTCGATGCCCAGCGAGTCGAACTCGTCGCTGTACTCGCGCAGGAAAAGATCCTCGAGGGTCGGCGGGTGCGCGGTGATCGTCAGCACGCCGAGCCCGGTGAGCGTCGACATCACCGAGTCGATCCGGTCGGAGTCCACGTCGAAGGTGACGCCGTTGGCCTGGTCGTCGAGCGACTGCAGATTGTGCACGCCCGGCAGCGCGGCGATCCCGTCCGGAGACTCGCGGGTGGTGGCGGTGATCGTGGTCCGGGTCAGGTGGCGCAGCTCGCGCAGCGTGCCGCTCTGCACCGTCCGCCCCGAACGGATGATCGTGACCACGCCGCACAGCGATTCCACCTCGGCCAGGATGTGGCTCGACAGCAGGATCGTGCGGCCGTCGCGGGCCGCCTCGCCGATGCACTGCTGGAACACCGCCTCCATCAACGGGTCCAGGCCAGACGTCGGCTCGTCGAGGATCAGCAGCTGCGCGTCGGCGGCCAGCGCCGCGACCAGCGCGACCTTCTGCCGATTGCCCTTCGAGTACGTGCGGCCCTTACGGGTGGGGTCGAGTTCGAATCGCTCGAGCAGGTCCTGGCGGCGCTTCTCGTCGAGGCCGCCGCGCAGCCGCCCGAACAGGTCGATGGCCTCACCGCCGGTGAGATTGGGCCACAGATTCACATCGCCCGGCACGTACGCGAGGTGGCGGTGCAGGCTGACGGCGTCGCGCCACGGGTCGGCGCCGAGCACGGACACCTCGCCGTCGTCGGCGCGCAGCAGACCCAGCAGCACCCGGATGGTCGTGGACTTGCCGGAACCGTTGGGGCCGAGGAAGCCGTGGACCTCACCGGGGGTGACCTCGAGATCGAGGCCGTCGAGGGCATGGACGTCACCGAATCGCTTGGCGAGTCCGCGAACCGAGATCACCGGGTCCATCGCCCGAGCATAGGGCGGATGCGGGAGCGTCGGCCCAGTTTTGCCGGGGTGCGTGCTCAGGGCCGCGACGCCGCGATCCGGGCGAGTGCCTGCCGGACCACCTTCGGGTCCGCGGTCTCCCAGAACGGCGGCAGCGACGCCCGCAGGTAGCCGCCGTAGCGGGCGGTGGCCAGTCGGGAGTCGAGGACCGCGACGACACCCTTGTCGTCGACGCTGCGCAGCAGACGGCCCACCCCCTGCGCCAGCAGCAGGGCGGCGTGGTTCGCGGCCACCGAGAGAAACCCGTTGCCGCCGCGCGACTCCACGGCCTGCTGGCGGGCTATGAGCAGCGGGTCGTCCGGGCGCGGGAACGGGATCCGGTCGAGGATCACCAGACTCAGTGACGGCCCCGGCACGTCGACGCCCTGCCACAGCGACAGCGTGCCGAACAACGTGGTCGCCTCGTCCTCGGCGAACTTCTTCACCAGCGTGCCCGTGGCGTCGTCGCCCTGGCACAGGATCGGGACGTCGAGGCGTTCGCGCATCTCCTCGGCGGCGGCCTTCGCGGCGCGCATCGACGAGAACAGCCCCAGCGTGCGGCCACCGGCCGCGGTCACCAACTCGGCGATCTCGTCCATGAAGGCGGGGGACAACCCGTCCCGCCCGGGCGGGGGCAGGTGCCGGGCGACGTACATGATCCCGGCCTTCGCATGGTCGAACGGTGAGCCGACGTCGAGCGAATTCCAGCGCAGCGCACCGGCGTCCGACGGCGCCTCCTTGCCGATCGCGGTCGCGGTGTCGCTGCGGGCCGGCGACTCCGGTGGCAGGCCCCAGTTGACGGCGAGCCCGTCGAACGAGCCACCGACCGTGAGTGTCGCCGACGTCAGCACCACCGTCGACTCCGCGAACAGGCTCGCCCGCAGCAGCCCGCCCACCGACAGCGGCGCCATCCGCACCACCCGGCGCACGTTGCCACGGTTCTCGTCGACCGAGAGCCACACGACGTCCCTGCGCTTGGCCGGGTCGGGCTCGTCGAACGCGGTGAGCACGCGGACCGCGCTGTCGTGGATCTCGTCGATCGCCGACAGCGCGGCGTTGCGGGCGGCCGCGGCTTCGGGGTCGGCGGCCGCCATGCCGGGCTTGGACGGCCCGATTGCCGTCCGGACGTTCCACGCGGCGTCGCGGACCGCGGCCAACGCCATCCCGACCCCGTCGGGCAACCCGTCCCAGCGCCCGGCGGGCAGATCCTCGAGCAGTTCCGCCCAGCCCTCGGCGGCGCCCTCGAGCCGGTCGACGTCCTGCTCCTCGACGATCTTGATGCTGCGGCGGGCGGCCGCGCTGATCGCCGACGCCGACAGCTCCGCCGTCGCGACGCCGGTGACCCGGTCGACCAGCTCGTGGGCCTCGTCGATGACGACGACGTCGTGTTCGGGCAGCACCGCGATGCCGGAGATCGCGTCGATCGCGAGCATCGCGTGATTGGTGACCACGACGTCGACCTGCGCGGCCTCGGCGCGGGCCCGTTCGGCGAAGCAGTCCTCGCCGACCGGGCAGCGCGACTTGCCGAGGCATTCGCGGGCGCTGACGCTGACCTGGCGCCAAGCCTGGTCGCTGACGCCGGGTACGAGGTCGTCGCGGTCACCGGTCTCGGTGTCCGACGACCACTTCGTCAGCCGCTGCACCTCGCGGCCCAGACGCGAGATCGCGAACGCGTCGAACAGTTCCGCCTCGGGCGGATCGTCCTGCGCCATGCCGGTGTGGATCTTGTTCATGCACAGGTAGTTGCCGCGGCCCTTGAGGATCGCGAACTGCGGGCGCCGTCCCAGCGCGGAGGTGAGCGCGTCGGCCAGGCGTGGCATGTCCCGGTCGACGAGCTGGCGTTGCAGCGCGATGGTCGCGGTCGAGACGACGACGGTGCGGCCGGACTCGACGGCGTGCCGGACGCTCGGCACGAGGTAGGCGAGCGACTTGCCGGTACCCGTCCCGGCCTGCACCGCGAGGTGCTCGCCGGTGTCGATCGAGTGGGCGACGGCGGACGCCATCGTCAGCTGGTTCTTGCGTGGCTTGCCGCCCAACGTCCGAACCGCGACCTCGAGAAGTTCCGGGACATTGGGCAGCTCTCGGGCACGGTCGGACACCGCAACAGGGTACTGCGCGGGACCGTCAGGTCCGGTCGCCGACCTGCCCGACGAGTTCGACGCCCGCCGCGTCGAGTTCGGCCAGCGCGGCGTCCACGGTGACGGGCGACACGCCGGCGGTGAAGGGGAGCAGCACCCGCGTGCGGAAACCCTCGGTGGCCGCGTCCAGCGCGGTCGCGCGGACGCAGTGGTCGGTCGCGATGCCCACCACGTCCACGGCGTCGATGTGATGGCGGCGGAGCCACGCGGCGAGCGACTCGCCGGTGGGGGAGACGCCCTCGAAGCCCGAGTACGCGGCGCTGTACTCGCCCTTCGTGAACACCTCCTCGATCGGCCCGGTCTCGAGCGCCGGATGGAACTCGGCCCCCGGTGTCCCGGCCACGCAGTGCGGCGGCCACGTGTCGACGAAGTCCGGCTCCTCGGAGAAGTGCGCGCCCGGATCGACGTGGTGATCACGGGTTGCGACGATCGCCGCGTACCCCGGGCCGAACAGGTCGTTGACGTCGGCGGCGACCGTCGCGCCGCCCGCGACGGCGAGCGAGCCGCCCTCACAGAAGTCGTTCTGGACGTCGGTGACGATCAGCGCCTTCCCGGTCACGGCCGCCACCCCTCTCCGACGAAACGGGACGGGACGGCCGGATCTCCGTGGGAGAGCTTGAGACCCTCCCACGGCAGGCTCACGAGATTGCTCGCGAGCAGCGCGCGGGCGTCCTCCAGCGTCGGCAGATCGCCGCGGATCTCGCCGCCTCGCACCATCGGGGCGAGCAGTTCCCGAGCCTCGAGGCCGCCGGTGTCCGGCACCGGCGCGTGCGCGCGGTACAACACCTCCTCGACGATGGTGCCCGACGGACGGCTCAGCCGCACCGCCCGCTTCGTGCCGCCGCGCGACTGCTTGTGGCTACTGCGCTTCTCCACCGGGACGCCGTCGACCTCGACGAGTTTGTAGACCATGCCCGCCGTCGGGGCCCCGGAACCCGTCACGAGCGATGTTCCGACGCCGTACGCGTCGACCGGTTCGGCGCGCAGGGCCGCGATCGCATACTCGTCGAGATCGCCCGACACGACGATCCTGGTGCCCGTCGCGCCCAGGCCGTCCAGTTGCTCACGGACCTGACGGGCGAGCACACCCAGGTCGCCGGAGTCGATGCGCACCCCGCCGAGACCGGTACCTGCAGCGGCGACGGCGTTCTCGACGCCCTGAGTGATGTCGTACGTGTCGACCAGCAGCGTCGTTCCCACCCCCAGCGCAGCCACCTGGGCGCGGAACGCGGCCTCCTCGTTCGAGGCGCCGTCGGTGGTGTGCAGCAGCGTGAACGCGTGTGCGCTGGTGCCCGCGCCCGGTACCCCGTGCCGCCGCACCGCCTCGAGGTTGGAGGTGGCGTCGAATCCCGCGAGGTAGGCCGCGCGGGCGCACGCGACCGCCGACTCCTCGTGCGCTCGCCGCGACCCCATCTCGATCAGCCGACGACCGTCGGCCGCACCGACCATGCGTGCGGCCGCCGACGCGATCGCGCTGTCGTGGTTGAGGATCGACAACACCAGGGTCTCGAGTAGGACACATTCGGCGAACGTGCCACGCACCGACAGGATCGGTGATCCGGGGAAGTACAGCTCGCCCTCGCGGTAGCCGTCGATGTCACCGGAGAATCGGAAGTCGCGCAGCCAGTTCACGGTGGAGGTGTCGAGGAAGCGGGACACGATCTCCAGCTCGGGGTCGCCGAACCGGAAGTGCGCCAACGCCTCCGGGATTCGGCCCATGCCGCCGACGACGCCGTACCGGCGTCCGTCGGGCAGCCGGCGGGCGAAGACCTCGAAGCTGCAGCGGCGGTGCGCCGAGCCGTCGGCGAGGGCCGCCTCGAGCATCGTCAGCTCGTACTGGTCGGTGAAAAGCGCGGTACTCGGACGAAGCGCGGTGCACTCTGCGGGAACGGTTGCCACGGGCCCAACTTTACGATTCGGGCGGCGGACGCGGGTGTCGAGTTCCGGAGCCACGCCGTACCCTGGACCCATGGCGCCGAGTTCCACACTGACTTTCCCGACCGCACTTCCGGTCGGCAAGATGCCCGCCGCAGCGCCCCAGGTCTCTCCGGCCGAGGCGGAGATCGAAGAGATGACCGAGGCTCAGGACCGGCCGTGGGTGACCGTGGTCTGGGACGATCCCGTCAATCTCATGCACTACGTGACGTACATCTTCCAGAAGCTCTTCGGCTACAGCAAGGCCAAGGCGACGGACCTGATGATGCAGGTCCACAAGGAAGGCAAGGCGGTCGTGTCGAGCGGTTCGCGCGACAAGGTCGAGAACGACGTGCGCAAGCTGCATGCGGCCGGCCTGTGGGCCACCATGCAGCGCGACAGCAGCTAGACGCTCCATCCATCCCTCTCGACGGTTAGGAACCCGGGTACAGACGTGCGGACTTGGACCAGGAAGAACTCACTCGGCGGACTGAAGCTGCGCTCGGAGATGGACGCCCACGAGGCGGCGGTACTGAGGTCGTTGGTGACGTCGGTGTCCGGGCTGCTCGAGGAGCGTGCCGCGTCGGCGCCGACGGACGAACTGGCCGCGCTGACAGGCCTGCGGACCGGCAACAGCGAGACGCCGTCCGACGAGGTCCTCGCCCGGCTGTTGCCCGACTTCCAGCGCGCCGACCCCGACCGGCCCGACGACGATCCCGAGCGCGGCAACGTCAACAGCGCCCTGCGCAGCCTCCACGAGCCGGAGATCATCGACGAGAAGATCGCCGCCGGGTCCGTGGTCCTGCGGACGGTGCCCGCCGAGGGCGGCCGGGTCGTCATCACCCCGGAGCAGGCCGACGCGTGGCTGGCCGCGCTCAACGACGTCCGGCTGGCGCTGGGAACCAATCTCGGCATCGACGCCGACACCCCGGACGAACTCGAGGAGGGCGACCCGCGGGCCCCGCACCTGGACGTCTACCACTGGTTGACGTGGATGCAGGACTCTCTCGTCCAGGCGCTGCTCTCGTGACGGCGGCGGCGGGGGCGTCGAACTCGCTGTGTGACGTCGCGGGTGTGCTCGTCGGCCACGACCACGTGCTCGACCCCGATGCGACGCTCGGTGGCGGTGCCGCCTCCGGATGCACCGTCGTGCTGGTGCCCTCGGGTGCGACCGCGGGCGTCGACGTGCGCGGCGGTGGTCCGGGCACCCGCGAGACCGATCTGCTCGACCCCAGCCACTCGGTGCAGCACGTGCACGCCGTCGTGCTGAGCGGCGGCAGCGCGTACGGCCTCGCCGCGGCCGACGGGGTCATGCGGTGGCTCGAGGAACACGACCACGGCATCCCGATGGGGGCTCCCGGTCAGGTGGTCCCCATCGTGCCCGGCGCCGTCATTTTCGACCTGCCCGTCGGTGACTGGAACGTCCGGCCCACCGCCGACTTCGGGTATCGCGCGGCGGCCCGTGCCTCGGACACCGTCGCCACCGGCAGCGTCGGGGCCGGGACCGGAGCTCGCGCGGGCGTCATCAAGGGCGGGGTGGGCACCGCGAGCACCGTCATCGACGGTGGTCCGGCCGACGGCGTCACCGTCGCGGCCCTCATGGTCGCCAACCCGGTCGGCTCGGTGTGGGACCCCGACACCGGTCTGCCGTGGGGGCTGTCGCTCGCGGACGCCGAGCGACGCGGGATGCGGCTGCCGTCGCCCGACGATCTCGCCGCCGCCAACGCGTCGGGGGTGAAGACGACCGTGCTCAACACCACGATCGGCGTCGTCGCGACCGACGCGCCGCTGTCCAAGGCCGCGTGCCGGCGGGTGGCGGTCGCCGGACACGACGGCCTGGCCCGCGCCATCCGCCCGGCGCATTCGCCGCTCGACGGCGACACGATCTTCGCGCTCGCGACCGGCGGCCACGACGTCCCCGCCCCCGAGGGCGTCCCGGCGGCGTTCCCGACGGAACTGCCTATCCTCGACGTGGTCTGCACCGCGGCTGCGGAATGCGTGCAGCGTGCGATCGTCGACGCGATCCTGTCGG
Organism: Prescottella sp. GW823-FHT02E09; assembly: GCF_058797375.1. Classification (NCBI taxonomy): domain Bacteria; kingdom Bacillati; phylum Actinomycetota; class Actinomycetes; order Mycobacteriales; family Nocardiaceae; genus Rhodococcus; species Prescottella sp. GW823-FHT02E09. Next base: position 731,260 of record NZ_JBXAJP010000002.1, on the reverse strand, counting down.
CCACATCGGTCGCGGGCATCCCGAGCTACCGGGACCTGTTTCCGTCGGCATTCGGGACGTCCGGCTAGCCCACACGGTCGTTCGGCCCCGACCGCCCGTCGGCGACGGTCGGTACGCTCGGTTTCGTGACCGCCGGATCAGAACTGCGCCCCGACCTGCCTCGCGTCCCGCGCCCGCTGTGGCAGCGGGCGGCGATCACCGTCGGCGGGTTCGCGATGGTGCTCTACGTCCTCGAGGCCGTCGACACCGTCGCCGGCAATCCACTGGACCAGTGGGGGATCGAACCGCGCACGCTCGACGGCCTGTGGGGGATCCTGTTCGCGCCGATGCTGCACTTCGGCTGGGGGCATCTGTTCGCCAACACGGTCCCGCTGCTGATCCTCGGGTTCCTGGTGTTGATGTCGGGGATCGGCCGCGGGCTCGCCGCGACCGGGATCATCTGGGTGATCGGCGGGGTGGGTACGTGGCTCACCGGTGGTGTCGGCGCGCATCTCGGCGCCTCGGTCCTGGTGTTCGGCTGGCTCACGTACCTGCTGGTGCGGGGTATCTTCACCCGCAGCGTCGGGCAGATCCTGTTGGGTGTGGTGGTGCTGTTCGTGTACGGCGGCATGCTGTGGGGCGTGCTGCCCGGGCAGTACGGGATCTCGTGGCAGGGGCACCTGTTCGGCGCGATCGGCGGCGTCGTCGCGGCGTGGCTGGTGTCGTCCGACACGCGCAGGCGCCGGGCCGCGGTACCGACGGCCGGCACGTCCGGGATCCAGTTGCCGCGCAGCTAGAACAGCCCTCCAGGTGCGCGTCGCTGACTCGATGATCACACGCCGCGAGGGCACGACGCCGGATCACAATCCGGCAGCAGATGTGAGTTCACGCAGCCGAAAGTGCCCGAAGCTTTTTGAGAGCGCGGTGGTCGTGGCAGCATAGTTTGCATGCGCATTACGGTCCTGGGATGTTCGGGCAGCGTCTCCGGACCCGACTCGGCTGCTTCGGGCTACCTCGTGACGGCCCCGAACACCCCGCCGGTGGTCATGGATTTCGGCCCCGGTGTGCTCGGCGCCCTGCAGCGGTACGCCGATCCCGGCGAGGCCACGATCCTGCTGTCGCACCTGCATGCCGACCACTGCCTCGACATGCCGGGTCTGCTGGTGTGGCGCCGCTACCACCCCAATCCGCCGGCCGGCCGGGCCCTCGTCTACGGTCCCACGGACAGCGCGTGCCGCATCGGTGTCGCGTCCGCTGAATGCGGCGGTGAAATCGACGACATCTCCGACACCATCGACCTGCGCAGCTGGTCCGACGGCCACATCGCCGAGATCGGCGAGATCACCGTGCAGGCCCGCCGGGTCAACCACCCGCCCGAGGCGTACGGGTTCCGGGTCACCAGCAACACCGGCCGGGTCCTCGTCTACACCGGTGACACCGGGATCTGCGAGTCCGTCGTGGAACTGGCGCGGGGCGCGGACGTGCTGCTGTCGGAGGCGTCGTGGACGCACAGCCCCGACCGTCCCGAGGGAATTCACCTGTCCGGTACGGAGGCGGGGCAGATCGCGACCCGTGCCGGGGTCGGCGAGCTGCTCCTCACCCACATTCCGCCGTGGACGTCCCGCGAGGACGTCATCGCCGAGGCGAAGGCCGAGTTCTCCGGACCGGTGCACGCGGTCTCGGCCGGCGACGTCTACACCGTCTGACCCCGACTAGGCTCTCGGTCGTGACGACACGAGAAGACGGTAGGACGGACGATCAGCTCCGCGAGGTTCGGATCACGCGGGGATTCACCAACCACCCCGCGGGGTCGGTGCTGGTGGAGTTCGGCAACACCCGGGTGATGTGCACCGCCAGCGTCGAGGAGGGTGTGCCCCGCTGGCGCAAGGGTTCGGGGCTGGGCTGGCTCACCGCCGAGTACGCGATGCTCCCGGCCGCCACGCACACCCGCAGCGGCCGCGAGTCGGTCAAGGGCAAGGTCGGCGGGCGCACCCAGGAGATCAGCCGCCTCGTCGGTCGTTCGCTGCGCGCGTGCATCGACCTTGCCGCGATCGGTGAGAACACCATCGCGATCGACTGCGACGTGCTGCAGGCCGACGGTGGCACCCGCACCGCGGCCATCACCGGCGCCTACGTCGCGCTCGTCGACGCGGTGACCTACCTGCGTGCCGCCGGCCGCCTCGCGGACCCACAGCCGATCTCGTGCGCCATCGCCGCCGTCAGCGTCGGTGTCGTCGACGGACGTGTCCGCCTGGACCTGCCGTACGAGGAGGATTCGCGCGCCGAGGTCGACATGAACGTCGTCGCGACCGACACCGGCACCCTGGTCGAGATCCAGGGCACCGGCGAGGGCGCCACGTTCCCGCGCTCGACGCTCGACAAGTTGCTCGACTCCGCGCTCGCCGGCTGCGAGCAGCTGTTCGAGATCCAGCAGGCCGCGCTCGCCGAGCCGTACCCGGGCGTGTTGCCCGAGCCGGCCGAGCCGAAGAAGAAGGCGTTCGGCAGTTGAGCGGCCAGATCCTGGTCGCCAGCCGCAACGCCAAGAAGCTCGGTGAACTCCGTCGAGTGCTCGTCGCTGCCGGCATCGACGGACTCGACGTGATCGGCCTCGACGAGGTGCCCGCGTTCCCGGAGACCCCGGAGACCGGTGCGACGTTCGAGGACAATGCGCTCGTCAAGGCGCTCGACGGTGCCGCCGCCACCGGCCTGCCGTGCGTTGCCGACGACTCGGGGCTCGAGGTCGACGCGCTGAACGGGATGCCGGGGGTCCTGTCCGCCCGCTGGAGCGGCACCCACGGCAAGGACGACACGAACACCGCGCTGCTGCTGGCTCAGCTGTCGGACACACCCGACGAGCGCCGCGGGGCGGCCTTCGTGTCGGCGTGCGCGCTCGCGATCCCTGGCGCGGACCCGATCGTGGTGCGGGGGGAGTGGCGTGGGCGGATCGTCCGCGAGCCGCGCGGTGACAACGGATTCGGCTACGACCCCGTCTTCGAGCCCGAGGACGAGCAGCGGACGTCGGCCGAGCTGTCGCCGCAGGAGAAGGACGCGGCCTCGCACCGCGGCCGTGCACTGGCCCAGCTGGTGCCGGCGCTCGCGCAGCTCGCACGCGGATAGGAATGCACGAAGGGCCCGTCCTGGTGGACGGGCCCTTCGTCGTGTGCGGGTGGAATCAGACTCCGAAGTCGCGCTTGACCTGGACGGTCCGCTTGTGCTCGACGAAGAACGACAGGAACGGGACGGTGCCGGCCAGGAGGGTGCCGATCGTGCGGCTCGCGGGCCAGCGGACCTTCACCGCGAGGTCCATGGTGAGGATCAGGTACACGAAGTACACCCAGCCGTGCACGATCGCGATCCAGGTCGGCAGGTTGTCGACGCTGAAGATGTACTTCGCGACCATCTCGGCGGTGAGCACGAGCAGCCAGATGCCGGTCGCGTACGCGAGCACCCGGTAGCGCAGGAGTGCTCCGGCGATCTTCTTGTTGCCCTGCTCGGGGGTGGCCGGCGCGGGCGCGGTGGTCTGTTGTGGGGTGGTCTCGTTGGGGCCGCCGCTCACTTGTCGCTCCTATCGGGCTCGCGAGCAGAGAGCCCGGCGAGGTAATCGTTGTACTCGAGCATCTGCCGAGACTCGGGATCGTCGAGGTCGTCGGACGACGCCTGCACCTTAGGGCGCTCGGGCAGCAGCCCTTCGGGGACGTCGGTCGGTTCGTCCGCGGCGGCCTTCGCGGCGGCCTCGGCGCCGCCGTCCTCGAGTTGGACGAAGCGGCGGTACGCGTAGACGACGAATGCCGCGAACAGCGGCCACTGGAAGGCGTAGCCGAGGTTCTGGCCGTTGCCGCCGACCGCTTCGAATCGGGTCCACTGCCACCAGCCGAGCGCGAGGCATCCGGCAGCCGCGACGATCACCAGCACGATCAGTGCGGGGCGTCGATTTCGAACGGTTCTGGCCACACATCGACGGTACCCGAGGTGGGGGGCCTCCCCGTAGGGGTGCCCGGTGGCGCTCGTCACCCGCAGCGCGCCCGTCTGCGGCCTCTGCCGGGCCGCATTTCGCTCACCCGCCCGCATCTGGCAGAATGAACCGCTGTTCGTCGCTTCCGGTTACGCACCGCGCGACGGTCACAGGAGAGAGGCAAAACCGGACCCGCCACCCTGGCAGGTCGCCGAATTGCACGTGACACGTGTGCACTGGTGTGCGCACTGAAGGAGATACGCAGCAGTGGCTGTCAAGATCAAGCTCACCCGCCTCGGCAAGATCCGCAACCCGCAGTACCGGATCATCGTCGCGGACTCTCGCACCCGCCGCAACGGCCGTGCGATCGAGACCATCGGCAAGTACCACCCCAAGGAAGAGCCCTCGCTGATCGAGATCGATTCCGAGCGCGCTCAGTACTGGCTGGGTGTCGGCGCGCAGCCGACCGAGCCGGTCGAGAACCTGCTGAAGATCACCGGTGACTGGCAGAAGTTCAAGGGCCTGCCGGGCGCCGAGGGCACCCTGAAGACCAAGGAAGCCAAGCCGTCCAAGCTCGAGCTGTTCCAGGCTGCGCTGGCGCAGGCCGAGAACGAGCCGGTTTCCGAGGCCATCACCCCGAAGAAGAAGAAGGCCGCCAAGGAAGAGGCTGCAGAGGCTGAGGCTCCTGCCGCCGAGTCCACCGAGGCTGCCGAGTAATGAGCGCCGTTGTCGCCGACGCCGTGGAGCATCTCGTCCGTGGGATCGTCGCCAACCCCGACGACGTTCGCGTCGAGCTGATCACGGGGCGTCGGGGACGCACCGTCGAGGTGCATGTGCACCCCGACGATCTCGGTAAGGTGATCGGTCGCGGTGGTCGTACCGCGACCGCACTGCGGACCCTGGTCTCCGGTATCGGGGGCCGTGGGATCCGCGTCGACGTCGTCGACACCGATCAGTAGTACGGCTGTGGAGCTCGTCGTAGGCCGCGTCGCCAAGTCGCACGGCATCAAGGGAGAGCTGGTCGTCGAGGTTCGCACCGACGAACCCGGCGAGCGGTTCGCCGTCGGCGCCGAACTGCGTGGCCGCAAGCCGCGCGAGCAGAAGCTGCGCACCTTCACGGTGGAAGCCGCCCGGGAGCATTCCGGGCGGCTTCTGCTGCGCCTGCACGGTGTCGGCGACCGCACCGCCGCGGACGAGTTGCGCGGCACGCTGTTCCTGATCGACGCCGCCGACCTCACCCCGTCCGACGATCCGGACGAGTTCTACGATCACGAGCTCGAGGGCCTGGCCGTGCGGATCGCCGCCGGACGCCCCGATGCCGGCACGCCGGTGGGCACCGTGATCGAGGTATTGCATTCCGCCGCAGGCGAGTTGCTGTCCATTCGCCCGGAAGGGCAGACGTCGGGCGAGCTGTTGGTCCCGTTCGTCACCGCGATCGTGCCGACGATCTCGATCGCCGACGGCATCATCGAGATCGACCCGCCGGAGGGCCTGATCGATCCCGACTTCGGCGACAGCCGAAACGAGGAGTGACCGAACCGCCGTGCGTCTCGACGTAGTCACGATCTTTCCCGAGTACCTCGAGCCGTTGCGCGCCGCGCTGCTCGGCAAGGCGATCGACAAGGGACTCATCTCCGTCGGCGTCCACGACCTGCGACGCTGGACCCACGACGTGCACAAGGCCGTCGACGATTCCCCGTACGGCGGCGGGCCCGGCATGGTCATGAAGCCGACCGTGTGGGGCGACGCTCTCGACGAGGTCCTCACCGACGACGACGGTGAACCCGACTCCGAGGCCCTGCTTGTCGTCCCCACTCCCGCCGGTGTGCCGTTCACCCAGGCCACTGCGCACCGGTGGGCGGAGGAGAAGCACCTGGTGTTCGCGTGCGGCCGGTACGAGGGCATCGATCAGCGGGTGTTCGACGACGCGGCCCGGCGGGTGCGTGTCGAAGAGGTCTCGATCGGCGACTACGTCCTGATCGGCGGCGAGGCCGCCGTCCTCGTCATGGTCGAGGCGGTGGTCCGGTTGCTGCCCGGCGTTCTCGGCAATCAGCAGTCGCACCAAGAGGATTCGTTCTCCGACGGCCTGCTCGAGGGGCCGAGCTACACGCGTCCGGTGAGCTGGCGCGGACTCGACGTCCCCCCGGTGCTGCTGTCCGGCGATCACGCCAAGGTCGCGGCCTGGCGTCAGGCGCAGTCACTGCAGCGCACGGCCGAGCGTCGGCCCGACCTCCTTTCCTGATCGTGTCCTGATCGTTCTTCGGGGCCCACCCGAACGTCATTGACCCGTCGAGGTGCCCGCGAGTAGGCATGAACTCGAGGTGACCGGCAATGACTGATGTCGACTATTGCGTCGTGGGGGCCGGATTTGCGGGGTTGACCGCGGCGCTGCGCCTGAAACAGGCGGGACGCTCCGTCGCGGTGCTCGAGGCGCGCGATCGGCTCGGCGGCCGGACCTTCACCGAGACCCGCGACGACGGTGTGTGGATCGATCGCGGCGGGGCGTGGATCGGTCCCGGACAGGACCGGATCCACGCGTTGATGAGCGAGTTCGGCGTACCGAGCTACCGGCAGTACACCGACGGCGACGCGATGATGATGGTCGACGGCAAGAAGTATCGCTACCAGGGCACCGTCCCGATGACGATGAGCCCGTGGGCCGTCGCGAATCTGGGCGCGGTCTTCCTCGAACTCGGCGAACTGTGCAAATCGATACCGCTGGATGCGCCTTGGGAAGCGAAACGCGCCGCGGAATGGGACCGGATCAGTCTCGCGAAGTGGCTCGACGACAACGTGATGTCCAAGCCGGCCCACGAACTGCTCGAGATGGCGATCGCGGGCTGCTACACGTCGGCCGCCTCGGAGGTCTCGTTCCTGTTCGTGCTGTACCAGATGGCATCCGGTGGCGGACCGGGCTTCGTGCTCGGGGTGAAGGACGCCGCGCAGGACGCCCGTCCGGTGGGCGGTATGGGCGCGATCTACCGCCCGATGGCGGCCGAACTGGGGCGCACGGTACATCTGTCGCATCCCGTGCGGGCGATCGAACAGGACGCGGACGGCGTGACGGTTCGCGGTGACCAGGTGACGGTGCGGGCCCGCCGGGCGATCGTCGCGGTGCCCCTGGCGATCGCGGGGCAGATCCGTTACGAACCGTCGCTGCCGGTCGATCGATCCCTCCTGCATCAGCGGATGCCGAGCGGATCGATCCGCAAGGTCGCGGTGCTCTACGACGAACCGTTCTGGCGCGCCGACGGCTTGTCGGGGCAGTCCGCGGCGCCCGGTTCGGCGGCCATGGTCACGATCGACGCGGGCACCGATGCCGCCCGGCCGGGCATCATGTGCGTCATCGTGGAGGGGCCGCAGGCCCGGGCGCTCGGCCGGATGCCCGCCGCGGACCGGCGCAGCGCCGTCCTCGCCGCCCTCACCGAGCGGTTCGGGCCTCCGGCCGGGGCGCCGATCGACTACGTCGAGCAGGACTGGACCACCGAGCGGTACTCGGGCGGCGGGATGCTCAGCCACGCCCCGACCGGGGTGCTCACCGAATTCGGTCCCGCACTGCGCGCGTCGTGCGGGCGCATCCACTGGGCGGGCACCGAGAGTTCGGCGGTGATGTGCGGGTGGGTCGACGGAGCGGTGCGGTCCGGGGAGCGTGTCGCCCGCGAGGTGATCGCCGCGGACGATCTCGTCGGGGCGGCGTGCGGCGACTAGTCGAGCCGACTCTGCGGGAACAAGGTTCGGGTGGCCTCGGTGATCGTCTCGCGCGCGTGTGCGGCGCTGAGATCGTCGACGGCGGCGGTCAGCGAGGTGTCCGGGTAGTAGTCGACGTCCTCGTCGCCGTAGTCCAGATCCTCACGCGACAGCAGCACCAGCACGAAGCGGTCGTCGGCGCCGACGATCCCGGTGGACAGGTGGGTCCAGCGATCGTCCACGCAACACATCCAGCCCTGCTTGACGGCCTTCACGGTCTCGTCGGGCAGGCCGTCGGGGATCCCGAACCGCTGGTCGTAGCCGTCCGCCGCGATCGGGTGCGAGTTGCGCAGGTAGCCGAGCAACTCGTCGCGGTGCGGGGTGTCGAGCCCACCGTGGCCGTCGAGCAAGGCCGCGTAGTAGCCGACCAGATCGGCGGCTGTGGTCTCGGTGTTCCACCAGTTGTCGTCGTACGGCACCGACGTCGTCGGCAGTCCGTATCGGGACACGACGTCCTGGACGAGTTCGGACGCGCCGTACTGGTTCCACAGTTCGTTCGCCGCGTCGTCGTCGGAATCCTCGAGCATCCGCGCGACGAGAGCGTGCTCGTCCTCGGACAGGTCCAGTTCGGCGGTGGACTCGCGGTAGAGGAGGTCGTCGGCGATGAACAGCTTCGCGACGGATGCGGTCGCGAACGGCACGGTGTCGGCGAAGGCGACATAGCGGTTCTGCTGCCGGTCCAGTAGTGCCAGGGTGAGATCGGCACCCCGGTCGGCGGCGTCGGCCACCGCCTTGCCGATCCGGCCCTCGAGCGTGGTGGGCGCCGGGCCGGAGTCGGTCGCGACCACTTGAACGTCGGCATGTCGGCTGTCGGGGACGGCATCGCCCGTCGTCTGCGCCGCGCACGAGGCGAGCACGCCCACCGCGAGGCACGCGCCGCCCAGGCGTCGCACCCGTCCTGCCACCGGTTCCTCCTGCGATCCGTTCGCCGGGCTCATGACCGACGCCTCGGACAGGCTAGCGGTGGGTGCTCTGACCGTGACGACCGCGCTCGACGACCGGCGTTCATCCGGGCCATGCTCGCGTGCCGTCTGCCGGTCGCAGTCCGGTCACCGGGCACTCCTAGCGTTCCTTCGCGTGAAACGGATTAATCGTACGAATCTGACTATTCGGAAGGGTGCCGTTCTCGCCGTCGCGGCGCTCACACTCACCGGATGCTCGAACAGCGACGCCACCGCCGCCGAGTCGACACCGGCCGCGGCCGCGACAGCTGGGGACTCCGCGCTGCTCACCGAGATCGAGGGCTTCTCCCGCAGCACGAACTGGCAGACCACTGCCGGGCCGACGTTCTCCTTCGACACCTTCCACCCTCAGGGCATGATGGTCCTCGGCGACCGGATCTTCCTCAGTTCCGTCGAGATCATCGAACCGACCACGAAGTACCCGACACCGCAGGACGGGTACGACCGCACCGTCGGCAAGGGGAAGGGGCACCTGTTCGTCACCGATCTGGATGGCAACCTCGTCGAGGACATCGCGCTCGGCGAGGGCGACGAGTACCACCCGAGCGGATTCGGCTACGACGGGGAACGGCTCTGGGTGGCGTTGACCGAGTACCGGCCGCACAGTGCCACCACGATGTACACCGTCGACGTGGACACCTACGAGGTGCAGGAGAAGTTCGCGATCGCCGACAGCATCGGAGGCGTCGTCTGGGACGCCAGCCGTTCGGTCGTCGTGGGCGTGAACTGGGGTAGCCGTGTCTTCTACGAATGGGACGAGAACGGCAAGGAACTGGCCACGTGGAACAACCCCGGTGACTTCATCGACTACCAGGGCTGCCAGTACGTCGCCGACGGTCGGGCGCTGTGCACGGGTATCGCCACCGTGCCGGGCATGCCGGGCAGCCCGGACGGCGCCAAGTACGAGATCGGCGGACTTGCGCTCGTCGACCTCGCGGACCGTCGAATCGTCAAGGAGACTCCGCTGCAACAGTTCTCGGAGGGTCGACACGTCCTGACCCGCAATCCCGCCTTCGCGCACATGGTGGACGGCCGTTTCGAACTGGTCACCGCGCCCGACGACGGCGACGGGATCAAGATGTACCGCACGGTCGTCGGAGACTGACGTGGATCCCGCACGGACGGTCGACCGGCCGTGCGGGTCCCGGCACCGAGCCGGGGAGCAGCGCTCGCCCGGGTTTCGTCGTCCGGTCGCGGTAGGGTCGTACGCCGTGACGACTGCTCTCAAATCCGTGAACCAGCGCATCGCCGAAGAGCTCGACGTACGGGAGGGTCAGGTCGCCGCGGCCGTCGACCTCCTGGACGGCGGGGCCACGGTTCCGTTCATCGCCCGGTACCGCAAGGAGGTCACCGGCGGCCTCGACGACGCGCAGCTGCGTCAACTCGAGGAACGGCTGCGTTACCTGCGTGAACTCGACGACCGGCGGGTCGCGATCCTGGAATCGATCCGCTCTCAGGACAAGCTCGACGCGGCACTCGAACAGCAGATCATGCTGGCCGACACCAAGGCGCGGCTCGAGGACATCTACCTGCCGTACAAGCCCAAGCGGCGCACCAAGGCGCAGATCGCGCGCGAGGCCGGACACGAGCCGGTGGCCGATGCGCTGATCGGTGACCCGACGGTCGATCCCGCCCGGTACGACGCCGAGCAGCTCGAGGGTGCCCGGGCGATCCTCGTCGAGCGGTTCGCGGAGGACGCCGACCTCGTCGGTGAGCTGCGCGAGCTGATGTGGACCCGCGGGCAGGTCGAGTCGTCGGTCCGCAAGGGCAAGGAGGCCGAGGGCGCCAAGTTCGCCGACTACTTCGAGTTCTCGGAGCCGTTCGAGAAGGTGCCGTCGCACCGCATCCTCGCGATGTTCCGCGGCGAGAAGGAAGAGATCCTGTCGCTGACGCTCGCGTCGGATCGGGAACCGCTGGAGCCGGGGGAGACCAGCGTCTACGAGGGCCGGATCGCGTCCCGGTTCGAGATCGCCGACCGCGGCCGGCCGGCCGACCGCTGGCTGCTCGACACCGTCCGCTGGGCGTGGAAGACGAAAATGCTGATCACCCTCGGCATCGACACCCGGATGCGGCTGCGTCAGTCCGCCGAGAAGGACGCCGTCGACGTGTTCGCGGCCAACCTCAAGGACCTGCTGCTGGCGGCGCCTGCCGGCACGCGCGCGACGATGGGTCTGGACCCCGGCTTCCGCACCGGGACCAAGGTCGCGGTCGTCGACGCCACCGGCAAGGTCGTCGCGCACGACACCATCTACCCGCACCAGCCGCACAACAAGTGGGACCAGTCGCTCGCGACGCTGGCCGCACTCGCCGCCAAACACGGCGTCGAACTGGTCGCGATCGGCAACGGCACGGCGTCGCGCGAGACGGATGCGCTTGCCGCCGAACTGATCTCGAAGTTCCCCGAGGCGGGCCTGACGAAGGTCATGGTGTCCGAGGCCGGCGCGTCGGTGTACTCGGCGTCGGCGTACGGGTCGCAGGAGCTGCCCGACCTGGACGTCTCGATTCGCGGTGCGGTGTCGATCGCGCGGCGTCTGCAGGATCCGCTGGCCGAGCTGGTGAAGATCGACCCCAAGTCGATCGGCGTCGGGCAGTACCAGCACGATGTGTCCGAGACGATGCTCGCCCGCTCGCTGGGCGCGGTCGTCGAGGACGCCGTCAACGCGGTCGGCGTGGACGTCAACACTGCATCGGTGCCGCTGCTGTCGCGGGTCTCGGGCATCGCCGGTTCGCTCGCCGAGAGCATCGTGGCGTTCCGCGACCAGAACGGCCCGTTCCGCAACCGCAGGGGGCTCAAGGACGTGCCGCGACTCGGGCCGAAGGCGTTCGAGCAGTGCGCCGGCTTCCTGCGGATCCCGAACGGCGACGACCCGCTCGACGCGTCCAGCGTGCACCCCGAGGCGTACCCGGTGGTGCGCCGGATCGTGCAGACCTCCGGGTCGGGAGTGGGCGAGCTGATCGGCAACACCGCCGTCCTGCAGAAGCTGCGGCCAGCCGACTTCGTCGACGAGAAGTTCGGTCTGCCGACCGTCACCGACATCATCGCCGAACTCGACAAGCCGGGCCGCGACCCGCGCCCGGAGTTCAAGACGGCCACGTTCGCCGCCGGTATCGAGAAGGTCGCGCACCTGAAGCCCGGCATGGTGCTCGAGGGCGTCGTCACCAACGTCGCCGCGTTCGGTGCGTTCGTCGACGTGGGCGTCCACCAGGACGGGCTGGTGCACGTGTCCGCGATGTCGCGCACGTTCGTCAGCGACCCGCGTGAGGTCGTCAAGTCCGGCGACGTCGTCAAGGTCAAGGTGCTCGAGGTCGACGTCGACCGCCAGCGGATCGGACTGACGTTGCGACTCGACGACGAGGTCGGTGCCGCCAACGGGCCGCGCGGTGGGCAGCGCCCCGACGGTCGACGTCAGGGCGGCCAGGACAAGGGCGGCCAGGACAAGGGTGGTCAACGCCAGGGTGGTCAGCGCCAGGGTGGGCAGGGTCGCGGCGGCCATGGCCGGGACCGCCGCCCCGAGCAGCGCCCCGCGGGCGGCTCGATGGCCGACGCGCTGCGCAAGGCCGGCTTCGGCAAGTAGCGACGCACCGACGGCGCCCCGGGACCGAGGTCCCGGGGCGCCGTCGCCGTCCGGGGACGACGACAGCGCGGCAGATCAGTAGCCGCCGATGCCCTTGCCGATCAGCATCACGCCGATCACCAGCAGCAGTACCGCCATCACGGCGGCGTTGTTGGCGGTCAACCATGTCTTCAGGTCGTTCAGCCACGAGGTCGCGCGCTCGCGCATCGTGAAGTAGCCGATGACCGGGACGGCCACCGTGCACGCCGCGAGCACGGTGAACACGACGCCCGCCACGACGATCGTGCCGGCGGAGGCGTCGAGCTGGGACACCGCGACCGCGGCACCGACGATCATCAACAGGTTCTTCGGGTTGATCGCTGCCAGCGCGAAGCCGAGCCCGAGCGCCTTCACGGGTGTCACCGTGTCGATTGCGGCGAGCCACCCCGGCATCGACGGTTCCTCGCCGGGGGCCGGTCGCCCGCGCCACTGTTTCACCGACAGACCCAGCAGCACGACGCCGAGAACGATCCGGATGGTCGCGGTCACGGCATTGCCGTCCGAGTTCGACGACAGGTCCATCGTGCTGCCGACCACGATGAACAGGACGTACGCCACCGCGATCCCCAGGATCCAGCCCGCGAGGAAGGACGTCGCGGTGCTTCCCGCACGAGGGGTGAGCAGCATGAGGATGGTCGCGATGATCGGTATCGGACTGATCGCGACGCCGACGGCGAGGGGGAGCACGTCCCCGATAGCGGTACCCATCCTCGAATGCTGGCAGTGGAGAGCCGCCGCGGCACCACCCGTTGTGGGTGAATCGCCGGATGCGACTCCGGCTTTCGTGGTGGCCGAACAGATGGAAAGCTCATCGTCCATGCAGCCGATCGCGTCAGTACCCACCGATTCCTCCCGTGCGCCGAAGAACATGGTCTGGGTCCCCGGAGGAACGTTCTGGATGGGCTCCGAGGACTTCTATCCGGAGGAGCGTCCGGTCCACCAGGTGAGCGTCGACGGCTTCTGGATGGACACCCACCAGGTGACGGTCGCCGAGTTCAGACGTTTCGTGAAGGCCACCGGTCACGTCACGACCGCCGAGATCGCGCCCGATCCCGCCGACTACCCCGATGCCGACCCGGCGCTGCTCGTTCCCGGCTCGCTCGTGTTCACCCCGCCGGACCGTCCGGTCTCGCTCGACAACTACCAGCAGTGGTGGTCGTGGGTGCCCGGCGCGGACTGGCGTCATCCGGAAGGCCCCGGCAGCAACGTCGGGGGCCGCGAGCGGCACCCCGTCACGCATGTTTCGTACACCGACGCGCTCGCGTACGCGCGGTGGGCGGGCAAGGAGCTGGCGACCGAGGCCGAATGGGAGTTCGCGGCGCGTGGCGGACTCGACCGCGCGACGTACGTGTGGGGCGACGAGTTCACGCCGGGCGGCAAGCATCAGGCCAACACGTGGCAGGGGCAGTTTCCGTGGGAGAACCTCGTGGAGGACGGGTTCGTCGGAACGTCGCCGGTCGGCAGTTTCCGGCCCAACGGCTACGGCCTCGACGACATGGCCGGCAACGTGTGGGAGTGGACCACCGACTTCCACACCGCCGACCACAGCGCGTCCGGCAGGAATGTCGCTCCCGCGTCGTCGTGCTGCATCCCGCGCAACCCACGCGTCGAGGTGGGCGAGGCGCGGGACGGCGAGGTGTACCCGCGCCGGGTGATCAAGGGCGGATCGCACCTGTGCGCCCCCAACTACTGCCTGCGCTACCGTCCGGCGGCCCGACAGGGTGAGACCGAGGAGACCTCCACCTGCCACATCGGGTTCCGCTGCATAGTCCGTGGCCCGGTCCCGTCCTGATGCGGCACTGGCTCGAACGGGAGATCATCGCCAACGGGCGGCTCCCGTTGCTGTTCTTCCTCCTCGGGTTCCTGCTCGCGTTCCTCTTCATCCGGATCAGTGTCCGGATGATCCGCGCGGAGGTGCGGTGGTGGCCCGGGAACATCACCCCGGGCGGGCAGCACATCCATCACGTCGTCTTCGGGGTGGTGACGATGTTCGCCTCGGGCGTCGCGCTCATCGCGGTGTACGAGAGTGCGACGCAGGCGACCGGTGCGGTGATCGCCACGTTCTTCGGGATCGGCGCGGCCCTCGTCCTCGACGAATTCGCCCTCATCTTCTATCTCAAGGACGTGTACTGGTCCGACCAGGGCAGGGCGTCGGTGGACGCGGTCTTCGTCGCGCTCGCGGTGACCGGGTTGCTGCTGCTCGGGTTCCAGCCACTCGAACTGCTCGATCTCACCGAGTGGCGCGAGGATCCGCACATCGCGGTCCGGGCCACCATCGTGGCTCTCGTGATCGTCAACCTCGCCCTCGCCGCGATCGTCATTCTCAAGGGCAAGATCTGGACCGGCCTCGTCGGGCTGTTCGTGTTTCCGATCCTGTTGGTCGGTGCGATCCGGCTGAGCCGGCCCGGCGCGCCGTGGGCGAGATGGCGATACACGGCGAAACCCCGCCGGATGCAGCGCGCGCTCGAGCGTGAGAAGCGATTCCGGCGCCCGATGATCCGCGCAAAGATCTACGTGCAGGACCTTGTCGCAGGTAAACCGAGTGTCGAGCATGCGTTGACGGCCACCGAGGCGGAGCTCGAGCGCACCGTGCAACCGGCACCGGCGCCGATTTCCGCGCATGGTGCGGCGTCTGGCACAATGGTCGGGTTGCCTGGCGAAGGCGACTCAACTTGATCTGAGCACGAACCAGTCGAGCCACGGCCGCTCGGTTCCTCTGCTCCTGCGATTAACGCAAGGATGGAACAACCATGAACACCTTGGATTTCCTGGACGCCAAGTCCCTCCGCAACGACATTCCGGAGTTCCGCGCCGGTGACACCCTGAACGTGCACGTCAAGGTCATCGAGGGCTCGAAGGAGCGCGTGCAGGTCTTCAAGGGCGTCGTGATCCGCCGCCAGGGCGGCGGCGTTCGCGAGACCTTCACCGTCCGCAAGATCTCGTTCGGCGTCGGTGTCGAGCGCACCTTCCCGGTCCACAGCCCCAACCTGGCCCAGATCGAGGTCGTCACCCGCGGTGACGTCCGTCGCGCCAAGCTGTACTACCTGCGCGACCTGCGCGGCAAGGCTGCGAAGATCAAGGAAAAGCGCTGAGCCTCGACGCTCTGAGCTACTTCGGTTGGCCCGGCACCGCTTTCACGCGGTGTCGGGCTAATCTGTCTCAGTGGCAGATGCACCGCAGGACCCGGCCGTGACGTCGGACGCGCACGATGGCGAGGGCGCAGAGAAGCGCCGGCATCGACGCAAGGAGAAGAAGCCTCGCTCGTTCTGGCGCGAGATACCGATCCTCATCCTCGTCGCGTTGGTGCTGAGTTTCCTGCTGCAGACGTTCATCGCGCGGGTGTATCTCATTCCGTCCGAGTCGATGGAACCCACCCTGCACGGCTGTCCGGGTTGTACCGGCGACCGCATCGTCGTGGAGAAGATCAGCTACCACTTCGGTGACCCGGAACCCGGCGACGTCATCGTGTTCCGCGGTACCGATTCGTGGTCGGAGAGGTACGAGTCGACGCGTTCGTCGAACCCCGTCGTCCGCGGCGCTCAGGAACTCGGATCCCTGGTCGGACTCGTCCCGCCGGACGAGAATGATCTCGTGAAGCGTGTCATCGCCACCGGCGGTCAGACCGTCGAGTGCTGTGACGACCAGGGCCGCGTCCTGGTCGACGGCAAGCCGCTCGACGAGCCGTACATCACCATGGACTTCCCGTTCACCCCGGGCGTGCAGACCTGCGACACCGCGGTGAAGTCGGCGCGCTGCTTCGGTCCCGTCACCGTCCCCGAGGGCAACCTGTGGATGATGGGCGACAACCGCAGCAACTCGTCGGACTCGCGCTACCACGTCTCCGACGAACTCCAGGGCACCATTCCGATCGACAACGTGATCGGCAAGGCGACGTTCATCGTGCTGCCGCCGTCACGCTGGGGCAAGATCTCGTCCCCCGACATTCAGCAGCAGTGAGTACCTGGCCACCGAGAACCGTCATTCGCAGAGCATCCGGCTTGCGGACCATGGAGTCTGCACTGGTGCGCTGCGGTCTGGGGCCCGTAGCCGGCGTGGACGAGGCCGGCCGCGGCGCCTGTGCGGGACCGCTGGTCGTCGCAGCGTGCGTGCTCGGGGCCAGGCCGCAGGCGGCCCTGGCCGGGCTGGACGATTCGAAGAAGCTCACCGAGAAGGCACGCGAGGAGCTGTTCCCGGTGATCAAGCGGCTCGCGGTCGCGTGGAGTGTCGTCGAGATCCCCGCCGACGAGATCGATCGGATCGGGGTCCACGTCGCGAACATCGAGGGCATGCGGCGGGCAGTCGCCGGACTGTCGGTGCCCCCCGGCTACGTCCTCACCGACGGATTCCGGGTGCCGGGACTGCCGGCTCCGTCGCTTCCGGTGATCGGTGGTGACGCCGCTGCCGCGTGCATCGCGGCCGCGAGCGTGCTCGCGAAGGTCACTCGGGATCGGACGATGATCGCGATGGACGAGAAACTGCCCGGGTACGGTTTCGCCGGGCACAAGGGCTACAGCACCGCGGTCCACACGGCCGCGCTCCACGAACTGGGGCCGAGTCGTGAGCACCGGATGTCGTACGCGAATGTGGCCGCGGCGAGCCGCGAGTTCGATTCCGCGGCGAGCCGCGAGTTCGATTCCGCGGCGAGCCGCGAGTTCGAGTCGGCGGGGCGGCGCGGATTCGGGTCTGCGGGGTAGGTGCGAGATGATGAGTTTTCACAACAACGCAGGAGGACGTCGAGGCCGATGAGTGCCGAGGATCTCGAGAAGTACGAAACCGAGATGGAACTGTCGCTGTACCGCGAGTACCGGGACATCGTCGGTCAGTTCTCGTACGTCGTGGAGACCGAGCGCCGGTTCTATCTCGCGAACTCCGTGGAGCTGCTGCCGCACAGCGCGGACGGCGAGATCTACTTCGAGGTGCGGATGTCCGACGCCTGGGTGTGGGACATGTACCGGCCTGCTCGCTTCGTGAAGTACGTGCGGGTGATCACGTTCAAGGACGTGAACATCGAGGAGTTGGAGAAGTCGGACCTGCGTCTGCCGGACAACGGTCTGGGCTGATCGGTCGCGTTTCCGAGGACCGCGCACGCTTTCGGGGTGCGCGGTCCTCGTGTCTTCGGAGGGTGGTTGTCCACAGCTCCGCGGCCATCCACAGGGCAATCTTTTTCCCTGCTCGCGGTTCGGCCTGTCCGATCCGCGGCGGGCACAGTCCTCGTCACCGGCGGGAGGTTCCGGCCGGGTGAGGGGGAAGCCCGGATGGGACGCAATCTCGCGCTGGGCGCGATGGGGGAAGAACTGGCAGCCCGCGTACTGACGGACGCGGGGCTGCAGATCCTGGACCGGAACTGGCGGTGCCGTCACGGCGAACTGGACCTGGTGGCCGTGGACGGCGACACCGTCGTGTTCGTGGAAGTGAAGACCCGGTCGGGACTGGGATTCGGGAGTCCGGCCGAGGCGGTGACGTATCCGAAGCAGCGGCGGATCCGGATGCTGGCCCAGCGCTGGCTGTCCGCGTCCGAGCGGCACTGGCCGAACGTGCGATTCGATGTGGTGTCGGTGCTCGTGGATCGGCATCGGGAACCCGAGGTCACACACCTGGTGGCGGTGTTCTGATGGCGCTCGGGCGTGCCCACTCGGTCGCGGTGAGCGGAGTCGACGGGCAGATCGTGGAGATCGAGGCGGACATCGGCCGCGGACTGCCCGGGGTGCATCTGGTGGGGTTGCCCGACACGGCGCTGCAGGAGTCGCGGGATCGGGTGCGGGCGGCGGTCACCAACTCCGGCGAGAAGTGGCCCGAGTCGCGGGTGACGCTGGCACTGTCGCCGGCGACGCTGCCGAAGGTCGGCAGCGTCTACGATCTCGCGCTGGCGTGTGCGGTGCTCGACGCCGCCCGGCAGGTTCCGCGGGCGCGCCTCGCGAAGACGGTGCTGTTGGGTGAGTTGGCGCTCGACGGCCGGCTGCGCACGGTCCGCGGCGTGCTGCCCGCGGTGCTGGCGGCGAAGAACGCCGGATGGTCGACGGTGGTGGTCCCGGTCGAGGCGCTCGCGGAGGCCGGACTGGTCGACGGAATCGAGGTTCTCGGTGCCGACCATCTCACGGCGGTCACGCTGTGGCTGCAGGGCAAGGGGATGTTGTCCGAACCCGCGCCGTTCGACCCCGGGGCCGCGGCGTCGCGCGCCGATCTCAGCGAGGTCGTGGGGCAGGCCGAGGCGCGGTGGGCGATCGAGGTCGCCGCCGCCGGCGCCCACCATCTGATGCTCACCGGCCCGCCCGGAATCGGGAAGACCATGCTCGCGCAGCGACTGCCGGGTGTTCTGCCGGCGCTGACCGAGCCGGAGGCCTTGGAGGTCACGGCAATTCACTCCGTGGCCGGGCTGCTCACCTCGGAATGCCCGCTCATCACCGAGCCGCCGTTCATCGCGCCGCACCACACGTCGTCGGTGAGTGCGCTGGTCGGCGGTGGCAGCGGGATGGCGAGACCGGGTGCGGTCAGTCGCGCCCACCGCGGAATCCTGTTCCTGGACGAGTGCGCCGAGATGGGGACCAAGGCGCTCGAGGCCCTGCGGACGCCGTTGGAGGACGGGGAGGTGCGCATCGCCAGACGGGACGGGGTCGCGCGCTACCCGGCGCGGTTCCAGTTGGTGCTCGCCGCGAACCCGTGCCCGTGCGCACCGGCGCGGGAGGTGGACTGCGTGTGCGCGCCCACGGTCCGGCGCCGCTACCTGGGGCGGCTGTCCGGTCCGCTGCTGGACCGGGTCGACCTGCGGATCCGCATGAAGTCCGTGGCGACGGGAGCGTTGATGGACGAGGTCGGCGAGACCACCGATGAGGTGCGCGGCCGGGTTGCCGCAGCCCGGGCCGCGGCCGGCGAGCGGTGGCGGTCCTACGGGTGGCGGACCAACGCGGAGGTGCCGGGCCCGGCGCTGCGGCAACGGTTCCGGCTGCCACGCGAGGCGCTCGTGCCGCTCGAGAAGGCGCTCCGCCAGGGCGCGGTCACCGCTCGCGGCGCGGACCGTGCGCTGCGCGTGGCATGGACCCTCGGTGACCTCGCGGGCCTGGATTCGCCGGGTCGAGATCAGGTGTCGACGGCGCTCGAGTTCCGGGATCGAGGGGTGGCATGAGCGGGCACGATCCGCGGTTGGCGGCGTGGGCGTACCTGTCGAAGGTGGTGCAGGGGTCGTGCCCGCCGCTCGCGCAACTGGTCGCGGCGGTCGGTCCGGTCGACGCGGCGCGGGCGGTGCGGGAGCGGGATCTGTCGAGTTTCCTGGATCGGCGGACGTCGGCGCGGGCGCACATCGACACCGCGGCCCGGGATCTGGATCTGCTCGCGGCGATGAGCGGCCGTCTGGTGACGCCCGACGACGACGAGTGGCCGCGCTGGCGGCTGCTGGCGTTCGACGCGCTCGGCGACGGCCGCGACGACGGTGGCCCGCTGGCGCTGTGGGTGCTGGGGGATCGGCCGCTCGACGAGTTGGTGGCCCGGTCGGTCGCGGTCGTGGGTACCCGGGCGGCGAGTTCGTACGGCGAGCACGTGACCGCGGAGATCGTCGGCGATCTCGCGGCCGACGGGTGGACGGTGGTGTCGGGTGCGGCGTTCGGGATCGATGCGGCCGCGCACCGCGCGGCGCTCGGGGCGGGTGGTCTCACGGTCGCGGTCCTGGCCTGCGGGGTGGACCGGGCCTATCCCGCCGGGCACGGGCGTCTGCTGCAGCAGATCGCGCGGGACGGCGCGGTGATCAGTGAGTATCCGCCCGGCACGACCCCGGCACGGTATCGGTTCCTGGCCCGGAATCGGTTGGTGGCGGGTCTGTCCGACGGCGTCGTGGTGGTCGAGGCAGGCTGGCGCAGCGGCGCGCGGAACACCGCGACGTGGGGCCGACGGCTGGGGCGTCCGGTGCTGGCGGTGCCCGGTCCGGTGACGTCGGCGGCTTCGACCGGATGCCACCGGATGATCCGGGAGGGGGAGGCCCGCTTGGTCGCGAGCGCGAAGGACGTCGTGGAGGAGGCCGGCCCGATCGGTGTCGCAGATGGCGAAGGTGCCGGCGGCGGAGCGGTGCGCGCCCTCGACGCGCTCACCGACGACGCGGCGGCGGTGTACGAGGCGCTGCCGGGCAGCGGCACCCGGGGGACCCGGGAGTTGTCGGAGGAGTCGGGGCTTCCGGTGGCCCGGGTGCGGGCGTTGCTGCCGGTGCTCGAAATCGACGGCTTCGTCGGGTCGGACGAGACGGGATGGTTTCGGCGGTGAGCAGCGAGTGCTGCCGAACGTCGGACGAGGCCGGGTCACGCCTCGCGCATCATCACGTCCTTGATCCGGCGGAGGCGATCCGGATCGGCCTCGCTTCCGGTCCGCCCGACCAGGGTGGTCAGGGTGGTGATGACCGGCTCGCCGGTGTGGTCCGACACGACGTTCTTGGTCACGATGATGTCGCTGCCGGCGGTCTGCCGAAACGACTCGAGCGAGACGTCGACGGTCAACCGGTCACCCGCGCGCATCGGGCGGTGGATCACCAGTTTCTGGTCCGTCTGGAGAATCTGGCTCAGGTCGAATCCGGTGATGATCTGCTCGAGCAGGTACTTCTGCGCGATCGCTCCGATCACCGAGACGAAGGTGAGCGGAGCGATCAGTGCCGAATGCCCGAGCGCGCGTGCCGCTTCCTCGTCGTAGTGCGCGGGATGGTCGTTCAGGACAGCGGTCGCGTACTCGCGAACCTTCTCCCGGCCCACCTCGTAGTAGTCGGGCATCCGGTAGCTGAACCCCACCAGGCGCTCGGCGCGCGCGGCGCGGTCGTCCGTGGGTTCGGCTGATCGGGTCACCTGTCGAGTGTGACGGAAGAATCGTCGCGGCGTCCGAGATCGGACGTAGACGGACACAACCGGCCTCGGATCGTTTCCATACGGAAACGATCCGAGGCCACTGGGTAGTAAGGCGTACCGCATGCGGTCCGGTGATCGCCTACAGTCGCGTCATGGCTACCGTCTGGACCGTCCCCGAAGACATCACCCGAGTGCTGCTGGCTGCGCCGGGAATCCGCGATTTCCTCACGGACGACGAGGGGCGGGGTGTGGTGAGCGATCCCAAGGTCCGGCTCGCGGAGTTCACCGCGGTCGTCAACTCGCTGCAGGACAACGCGGGGCGCACGTTCACCTCCGTTCGCGACGCGTCCGGTGTGCTGTTCGACGGGCCTGCGGGCGGCGTCGTGGTCTCCGATGCGCTCCGGCTCGCCGTCATGCGGGTGATCACCGCCGAACCCCGCGAGCGCAAGCCGTCGCCCAATCCGCTTCCGGCCCGCGTGGTCGAGAACCTGGGTGTGTACGTCTATGCGTTGCGGGATCCGCGGGACCGGTCGATCTTCTACGTCGGCGCGGGGCGGGGCAACCAGGCCTACGCGCATGTGTGGGATGCGTTGGGGGAGGCGGGGACGCTCGACTCCGAGAATGTCGGCGATGCGGATCGTGACGACACGCGCAGTGCCTGGACTCGTCGGATCCGCGACATCTACGCGGCGGGGCACTCGGTCGATCACATCATTCTGCGGCACCGGGTCGAGGCGGCCCACGACACCGTCGGCGCAGCGCGGGAGGCCGCACATCTGGTGACCGATGCGCTGCGTCAGGTCGAGCGCCGGCCACAGCATCCGGTGTTGACGAACCTCGCCGGCGAACCGGTGGACCTCGAGAAGCGGGCCATGTCGGTGGAGGAGCTGGCCGTGCAGTACGCGGCGCTGCCCGCTCCGGAACTGCCGGTGCCGGGTGCACTGGTGCGCGTGCCCGCCGCGGCGGGTGCCGGGCTGTCCGCGGACGAGCTGTATGCGGCGGCCCGGGGCCCGTGGCGCGCCGGATCGGCTGCCCGCAACATCTCCGATCTTCCGGTGATCGTGTTCGCGGACAACATCGTTCGGGCGGTCTACCGAGCCACTTCGTGGGAGGGCGTGGGCCCGGCCACCGATCAGCTGTGGCGGTTCTCCGGGGCGGTGGATACGGAGCTCGAGGCGAAGTTCGTCGGAACCCGGGTGGCACCGGATCGTGCCGGACTCAAGGCGTGGCCGTCCCACGGTTGGGTACAGCGACTCACGTTGGCCCGCCCGCACGGGCGCTGACGAGGCGCCGCCGCCGGACGCACGGTCTGTATGGTGGTTAGGTAAAGCTAACCAATTGCATTCGGGATCGTCAGGAGTGTGTCGCAGTGGCCAGGAAGACATCGACGTTGACAGTGGTGCGCACCGAGCGAATCGCACCGCACATGGTTCGCGTCGTGCTGGGAGATCCGGGTTTCGAGTCCTTCGAACCGTCCGAGTTCACCGACTCGTACGTGAAGATCGAGTTCGGTCCCGCCGACGAGCCGGTCCTGCGCACGTACACCGTTCGGTCCGTCGACCGGGTCGCGCGCGAGCTGGCGATCGACTTCGTCGTCCACGGTGACGACGGTGTCGCGGGGCCCTGGGCGGCGTCCGTCGCGCCGGGGGAGACGGTGACCGTCCGCGGCCCCGGCGGTGCGTACTCGCCCCGTCCGGACGCCGACTGGCATCTGATCGCCGGTGACGAGTCGGCGCTGCCGGCCATCTCGACCGCCGTCGAAGCCCTCGCTCCGGACGCGGTGGCCAAGGTCTTCATCGAGGTTGCGGACGCGAGCGACGAGGTCGCGTTGGCGGGCGGTGACAACGTGGAGATCACGTGGATCCATCGTGGTGTCACCTCCGATGTCGCGGGCGATGATGTGGCGGGCGAGAACGCGCCGCTGGTGACGGCGGTCCGGGAGACGGCCTGGCTGCCCGGCGACGTGCACGTGTTCATCCACGGCGAGGCGCAGGCCGTGATGCACGGCCTGCGCCCCTACATCCGGAAGGAACGCGGAGTCCCGGCCGCATCGGCGTCGATCTCCGGGTACTGGCGTCGCGGGCGCACGGAAGAGGGCTTCCGCGTGTGGAAGTCGGAACTGGCGGCCGCCGAGGCGGTCTGAGCCTGCCGTCACCCCGCCTCGTCGACGGCGGCGCGGGGTGACGCGACTGCGGTGTGTGCATCCTCCGGCGCATCCGACGGTTCGGGCCCGGCGGCGCGGCTCAGGACCTTCAGAGCGGTCATGGCGATCACGCCCGACGCGAGGATCGCGACGGCCATCGGCACGGCCGAGTCGCCGCCGCCGAGTCCCACCAGCGGGGACATGACGGCTGCCAGGCCGAACTGCCCGGCGCCCATCAGTGCCGAGCCGGTTCCGGCCGCCTCGGGCACCCGTCCCTGGGCCAGGGCGGTCGCGTTGCCCATGATGAAGCCGATGCTCGAGACGACACCGAACATCAGGGGCAGTACCAGCCACATGTGGCTGTCGCCGACCGTGGTCGCGAGGGTGAGCAGCAGTCCGGACGCCACCAGCAGGCCGACGCCGAAGGTGAGCAGCTGTCGCGGTCCGAACCGACCGATCAGCTTGGTGTTGACGATGCTGCCGATCATGATGCCCAGCGAGTTGACCGCGAACACGATCGAGAACTGCCCGGGTGTCAGGCCGAGGACGTCCTGCACGACGAACGGCGAGGCCGAGATGTACGAGAACAGGGCGCCGAATCCGAACGCGAACGTCACCGCGTAGCCGACGTACACGCGGTTGGTGCCGACGTTGCGGATGTTGCGGGCCAGCGCGGTCAGTCCACCCCCGTGCCGGCGTTCGACGGGCAGTGTCTCGGGCACGATCGTGAGCACGCCGACGAGCATCACGACCGAGAGCGCGGTGAGGACCCAGAAGATCCCGCGCCAGCCGATCGGCCCGAGCAGCGCGCCGCCCATGAGCGGTGCGACGACGGGTGCCACACCACCGATGACCATCATGAGGCTGAACAGGCGTGCCGCCGAGTCGCCCCGAGCCCGGTCGGCAATCACGGCGCGCGCCAACACGATTCCGGCGCCGCCGCTGAGCCCTTGGAGCAGACGTGCTGCGATCAGGACGCCGATGTTGGGCGCGATCGCGCACAGCAGCCCACTGATCGCGCACACCACGGTTGCACCGATCAGCAGTTTGCGGCGGCCGAGGCCGTCGGACAGCGGGCCGATCAGCAACTGGCCGATGCCGAGTCCGGCCATGAACGTGGTCAACGTCAACTGAACGTTCGTCGGGGAGGTGTCGAGGCTGTCGGCCATCGACGGCAGGCCGGGCAGGTACATGTCCGTCGACAGCGGTGCAGTAGCCGAGATCAGAGCAAGGACGCAGAGAAGGGGAATCGGTAGAGCGCGTTTCACGTGAGAACCCTACCGGCGCGGCCGCTTGCGATTTCGCGAGGACGCCGCGACCGTTGTCGGTATGGACGTCGACCCGAACCCGCAGCTTCCGCCCGGGTTGCGCACGCATCTCGACGACTACGAGGAGTACCTCACGCTCGAGCGCGGGCGTTCGGCGCACACCGTGCGCGCCTATCTCGCCGACGTCAGGAGCCTGCTCGAGTTCCGGATCCGCAACCACCCCGACGCGACACTGGCCGACCTCGATCTGCGGGTGCTCCGCGGATGGCTGGGAGGCCAGGCCGCGGCGGGCGTCGCCCGCACCACCCTGGCCCGGCGGACGTCGTCGGCCAAGGGATTCACGGCGTGGGCGCAGCGGACCGGTCGGATGGAGGTCGACCCAGGGGTCCGGCTCGTCGCGCCGAAGGCACACCGCACGCTGCCGCCGGTCCTGCGCCAGGACCAGGCGGCCGAGGCGATGGCTGCCGCGCAGTCCGGTGCCGACCAGGAGGATCCGATCGCGCTGCGGGACCGGCTGATCGTGGAGCTGCTCTACTCGACCGGGATCCGCGTCGGCGAACTGTGCGGACTCGACGTCGCCGACATCGACATCGGCAGGCGCGTGCTGCGGGTGCTCGGTAAGGGCGACAAGGAACGTGTGGTTCCGTACGGCAGGCCGGCGGAGGACGCGATCGACGCGTGGCTGCGCGCGGGTCGACCCGAACTCGTGAACGAACGGTCCGGTGATGCGCTGCTACTCGGACGCCGGGGCGGACGCCTCGATCAGCGTCAGGCCCGCGGCGTCGTGCACGACGTGGTCCAGGCCGTGCCCGGAGCGCCCGACCTCGCGCCGCACGGGCTGCGGCACTCGGCGGCGACGCACCTGTTGGAAGGAGGCGCCGACCTGCGCGTGGTCCAGGAACTGCTGGGGCATTCGAGTCTGGCGACCACTCAGCTCTACACCCACGTCTCGGTTGCGCGGCTGCGCGCCGTCCACGATCAGGCTCATCCTCGTGCCTGACCGTCGGGTTCGGTAGGTAGAAGCCGGATCGGTACCGCGCGGACCAGGGGCAGGGGGTCGAGGTACTCCCGGTCGCGGCGTAGACCCCAGTGCAGGCACGCCGTCGCCGCACATTCGGGGTGCCCGGGTACGACAGTGCCGAGGGCGGAGCCGCGTTCCACGCGTCGGCCCGCGGTGACCGTCGCGTCCACCGGTTCGTACGTGGTCCGCAGTCCGCCCGGGTGATCGATCGAGACGACGGGCTTTCCGGCGACCGAACCGGCGAAGACCACCGTTCCGGCACCGGCGGCGAGCACCGGCTGTCCCGGCGCCGCCGCCAGGTCGACGCCGCGGTGCCCGGGCAGCCAGTTCCGCTCGGGTTTGTCGAACGCGCGTGCCACTCGCGGTCGGGGGCGCAGTGGCCAATCGAACGCCGAATCTGCCGCGCCGACGGTCCGGGCCGCCGGAGTGGTCGGACGCGGCTCCGGTTGCGGTGCGGCCGCTGCGGGGGAGACGCAGAGACAGAACAGCGCCGTCGCGGTCACGGCGCCGCATACGGCGCGGGGCGGGCCAGGGAACCTCATGGATCGACTCTGTCGCGCGATCCGTCCCCGCAGGACCGATCCGCCGATCTGTGGATACCCGAATTCGTCATCCACAGATTTCCCGACCGTCTCGCCACCTGCGTCTTCCGCACCCTCGGGTCGCGGGTTAGGAACGGCGGCGGTCAGGCCGTACACTTGTCGAGCGGTCTGTGCACGCACAGTCCGACTTCGCGCGCCCGCGCATTATCCGGTCTTCGGCTGGTCCTGCATTCGTGCAGGTCCGACGATCGGGCGGGCGCCAGGGCAGAGGTCACCCGACCACTGCAACAACCGGCAACGAAAGAAGAGGTACACAGCCATGGCTGTTGTGACCATGAGGCAGCTGCTCGACAGCGGCGCACACTTCGGGCACCAGACCCGCCGCTGGAACCCGAAGATGAAGCGGTTCATCTTCACCGACCGCAACGGCATCTACATCATCGACCTGCAGCAGACGCTGACGTACATCGACAAGGCGTACGAGTTCGTCAAGGAGACTGTCGCCCACGGCGGCACCGTCCTGTTCGTCGGTACCAAGAAGCAGGCCCAGGAGTCCATCGCGGCCGAGGCGACTCGCGTCGGGATGCCCTACGTCAACCAGCGTTGGCTCGGCGGCATGCTCACCAACTTCTCGACCGTCCACAAGCGCCTGCAGCGCCTGAAGGAGCTCGAGTCGATGGAGCAGACCGGCGGTTTCGAGGGTCGCACCAAGAAGGAAATCCTCATGCTCACGCGTGAGATGACCAAGCTCGACCGCACTCTCGGCGGCATCCGGGACATGGCCAAGGTTCCGTCGGCCATCTGGGTCGTCGACACCAACAAGGAGCACATCGCCGTCGGCGAGGCGCGCAAGCTGAACATCCCGGTCATCGCGATCCTGGATACCAACTGCGACCCCGATGTCGTCGACTACCCGATCCCGGGCAACGACGATGCGATCCGTAGCGCCGCCCTGCTGACCAAGGTTGTCGCTTCGGCAGTGGCCGAGGGTGTGCAGGCCCGTGCCGGCCTGAGCGCCGACAAGGACGCCAAGCCGGAGGCCGGCGCAGGCGAGCCGCTCGCCGAGTGGGAGCAGGAGCTCCTCTCGCAGGCGGCTCCGGCCGCCGAGGCACCGGCCGCTGAGGCCCCCGCCGCGGACACGCAGCAGTCCTAGTCGATTCGGCCCCGACCCTTGCGGTCGGGGCCGTTTCACTCAGCTGCTCCGGCCCGGCCCCGCACTTCGCGTCGCGGGAGTCGGGCACCGAAACTCATCCGAGGAGGATTGCCCCCGATGGCGAACTACACCGCCGCTGACGTCAAGCGGCTCCGCGAGCTCACCGGCTCCGGAATGATGGACTGCAAGAACGCGCTCGCGGAGACGGACGGCGACTTCGACAAGGCTGTCGAGCTGCTCCGCATCAAGGGTGCCAAGGACGTGGGCAAGCGCGCCGAGCGCACCACGGCCGAGGGCCTGGTCGCGGCCAAGGACGGCGTCATGATCGAGATCAACGCCGAGACCGACTTCGTCGCCAAGAACGCCGAGTTCCAGGAGCTGGCCGAGAAGGTCGTCACCGCGGCTGCCGCCGGCAAGCCTGCCGACCTGGAGGCACTCAAGGCCCTCGAGGTCGACGGCAAGACCGTCGACGCCGTGGTCCAGGAGCTCTCCGCCAAGATCGGCGAGAAGCTCGAGCTGCGTCGCGTCGTCTCCTTCGACGGCCCGGTCGCGACCTACCTGCACAAGCGTGCCTCCGACCTGCCCCCGGGCGTCGGCGTGCTCGTCGAGTACACCGGTGAGGGCGAGGCTGCCGCCGAGGCTGCCCGTGCCGCCGCGATGCAGGTCGCCGCGCTCAAGGCCAAGTACGTCACTCGCGACGAGGTCCCCGCGGACGTCGTCGAGGCCGAGCGTCGTATCGCCGAGCAGACGGCCAAGGAGGAGGGCAAGCCCGAGGCTGCGCTCCCGAAGATCGTCGAGGGTCGCGTCAACGGTTACTACAAGGACGTCGTCCTGACCGAGCAGTCCTCGGTCACCGACTCCAAGAAGACCGTCAAGGCCATTCTGGACGAGGCCGGCGTCACGATCACCCGCTTCGCGCGGTTCGAGGTCGGCGCCAGCTAGTCTCACTTCCACACATCGGCCCCGCCGGCCGGGTGGGTGCAGTCGTCGATCCGGTTCACCCGGATCGACGGTCCGCCCACTCGGTCCGTGCGGGGCCGACGTGTGCGGCGGGCGGGGTCAGCGCTGGTGATCCCGGGTCGATGAGGCAGGATGGTAGAGCCTGTTCCGGAGGGTCTGCCGGACGGGTCGTCGACGCCCGGCCCGGCCCGTTCGTGGCCCGCTCGCCGAAGAACCGCAATACTTCTAGAACCGCACAACCTGCAGAACCGAGGGAGAGTTATGACCGCACCGGCCGACGAACGTCCAGGATTCCGACGTGTGCTCCTCAAGCTCGGCGGTGAAATGTTCGGTGGCGGCAAGGTCGGGCTCGATCCGGACGTCGTGACGACGGTTGCCGAGCAGATCGCCGAGGTCGTGCGCTCGGGCGTGCAGGTCGCGGTGGTCATCGGTGGCGGCAACTTCTTCCGTGGCGCCGAGTTGCAGCAGCGAGGTCTCGACCGCGCGCGCTCGGACTACATGGGCATGCTCGGCACCGTCATGAACTGCCTTGCGCTGCAGGACTTCCTGGAGAAGCAGGGTGTCGACACCCGGGTGCAGACCGCGATCACGATGGGGCAGGTCGCCGAGCCGTACCTGCCGTTGCGCGCCCGCCGTCACCTCGAGAAGGGGCGTGTGGTGATCTTCGGGGCCGGCATGGGTATGCCGTACTTCTCGACCGACACCACCGCTGCGCAGCGCGCGCTCGAGATCGGCGCCGAGGTGGTCCTGATGGCCAAGGCCGTCGACGGCGTGTACTCCGCCGATCCGCGACTGGACCCGGACGCCACGATGT
Organism: Prescottella sp. GW823-FHT02E09; assembly: GCF_058797375.1. Taxonomy (NCBI): domain Bacteria; kingdom Bacillati; phylum Actinomycetota; class Actinomycetes; order Mycobacteriales; family Nocardiaceae; genus Rhodococcus; species Prescottella sp. GW823-FHT02E09. The sequence continues at coordinate 702,292 of NZ_JBXAJP010000002.1, read as the reverse complement.
ACTCGGAGATCACCCACCGCGAGGTGATCGAGAAGGGGCTCAAGGTCGCCGACGCCACCGCGTTCAGCCTGTGCATGGACAACCAGATGCCGATCATGGTGTTCAATCTGCTCACCCAGGGGAATATCGCGCGCGCGGTGTCCGGTGAGAAGATCGGAACGCTGGTCAAGTCATGATGGCGTCCAGTGTGATCATGATCCGGGACGGATACGACCGTGACCGTCGAGATAGCCAACGAGTTGGAGGAGAACAGCCGTGATTGATGAAGCTCTCTTCGAGGCCGAGGAGAAGATGGAAAAGGCCATCACGGTTGCGAAGGACGACCTCGGCTCCATCCGGACCGGTCGAGCGAACCCGGGCATGTTCAACCGGATCGTCATCGAGTACTACGGCTCGATGACGCCGATCACGCAGCTCGCGAGCATCAACGTGCCCGAGGCTCGGATGGTCATCATCAAGCCCTACGAGGCGTCGCAGCTCGCACCGATCGAGAACGCCATCCGCAACTCCGATCTGGGCGTCAACCCCAGCAACGACGGCAGCATCATCCGCATCTCGGTCCCGCAGCTCACCGAGGAGCGCCGTCGCGAGTTCGTGAAGCAGGCGAAGGGCAAGGGCGAGGACGCCAAGGTCTCGATCCGCAACGTCCGCCGCAAGACGATGGACGAGCTGTCGCGCATCCAGAAGGAAGGCGAGGCGGGTGAGGACGAGGTCGGTCGCGCCGAGAAGGAGCTCGACAAGACCACCGCGCGCTACGTCAACCAGATCGACGATCTGGTGAAGCACAAGGAAGCAGAATTGATGGAGGTTTAGCCGTGGGGAAAGCTGACGGCGCCTCCGCGGCGACCGCCGCCCCGGCCTCCAAAGCCGGACGCAACCTGCCTGCCGCGATCGCCGTCGGCGGCGGCATCGGCGCCGCGTTGATCTTGATCCTGATCTATGCGCCGCTGGTGTGGATCGGCGTTGTCGCCGTGGCGATGGCGATCGCCACGTGGGAGGTCGCCAAGCGACTGGGCGAGGCCGACATCCGCGTCCCGGTGGTCCCCTTGTTGCTGGGCGGTCAGGCCGTCATCTGGCTCAGTTGGCCGTACGGGACCGAGGGGGTACTCGGGGCGTTCGCCGGCACCGTACTGGTGTGCATGGTGTGGCGCCTGTTCGACCACGGGCTGGGGGCCACCCCACGCAACTTCCTGCGGGACACCGCGATCTCGGCCTTCGTGGCCGCGTGGATCCCGTTGCTGGCGTCCTTCGCGACGCTGATGGTGCTGCAGGACGACGGCGCCGGCCGGGTGTTCTGCCTCATGATCATCGTGGTGTGCTCCGACGTGGGTGGTTACGTCGCCGGGGTGTTCTTCGGTAAGCATCCGATGGTGCCGGCGATCAGCCCGAAGAAGTCGTGGGAGGGATTCGCCGGCTCGCTCGTCTTCTGTGTCGTCGGTGGCGTCCTCACCGTGACGTTCATCCTGGACGCGAACCCGCTGATCGGCGCCCTCCTGGGTGTCGCGCTGGTGTTCACCGCGACGCTGGGCGACCTGATCGAATCCCAGGTCAAGCGCGAGCTTGGCATCAAGGACATGGGCACGCTGCTGCCCGGGCACGGCGGCATCATGGATCGGCTCGATTCGCTGCTGCCGTCCGCTTTCGTCACCTGGCTCGTGCTCACCGCGCTGGTGTGAGCCGGTTCGACCGCAGTCGGGGGCGGGCTCGGGGACCGATCCCGAGCCCCAACATCTGGCACTGGCCCGACATCTACGAGGTCGAGAACCGCGCCCAGGACGTCGACGGTGTCGTGTTCGACGTCCTGTCCGAGGTCGCGGATTGGTGCGGCCGCGACGTCCTCGACGTCGGGTGCGGTGCGGGCTTCCACCTTCCGCTGTTCGCGGCGTCGGCCCGGTCGGTGGTGGGAGTCGAACCGCATCCGCCCCTGGTGGCCGCCGCCCGCGGTCGCACCGCCGGACATCCCTCGACGAGGGTGCTCGAGGGGTCCGCGGACGCGCTGCCACTGCCCGACGACAGTGTCGATGTCGTGCACGCGCGCACCGCGTACTTCTTCGGCCCGGGTTGCGGCCCGGGCATTCTCGAGGCGATGCGGGTGCTCCGTCCGGGTGGGGTGCTCGTGATCGTCGATCTCGATGCGACGGTGGCGCCGTACGGCTCCTGGATGCGTGACGATCTTCCGCACTACGACCCGGTGGCCGTCGAGGCCTTCTTCGACGCCCAGGGTTTCGCAATGCGTCGGGTGCGGACCCGTTGGGAGTTCGAGGACCGGGACGCGCTGCGGGCGGTGCTGGGCATCGAGTTCACCGCGCGGACCGCGGCCCGTGCCTTCGCGGAGACGCCCGGCCTGGGACTGGAAGTCGGGTACCGCGTCCATACGAGGTCGGTGTCGAGCGGTCTCATCCTCCCGCGCAGTTAGTGTTACTCGGAGTATTGACACCGGCGCTGCCGTCGTGTGAGCTGGGTCGCATGCTCTCAGTGCGACGGAACCGTTGGACGGCAGTGATTCTCGGCGTGTGCCTTGCGGCCGCGACCGCCGGCGTGGCCGGAGCCGCCCCTGCGCCTACGGACTTCTATCAGGTAACGGCACCGCTTCCGGCGGGCGATCCGGGTGCCGTGCTGCGCGCCGATCCGTACGCGCCGCTGCTGTCGATCCCGAACCAGGCCGGGCCGTGGCCGTCCGGTGCGAATCGGATCATGTACCGCACCACGGATCCTCACGGCGCCGCGACGGCCGCTACCGCCACGTACTTCGACGCGAGCCTGCCGTGGGTGGGCGCGGGTGCGCGACCGCTCGTGGTCCTCGCGCCGGGGACACAGGGGCAGGGCGACCAGTGTGCGCCGTCGAAGCTGTTCGCGCAGGGGCTCCACTACAGCCCCCCGTTGGACTTCGCGGTCGAGTACGAACTGCTGCAGGTGCACGCGCTGCTCTCCCGCGGCATCGACGTCGTGGTCACCGACTATCAGGGGCTCGGCACCGAGGGCATGCACAGCTACGTCGACCGTCGGGCCGAGGCGCACGCCGTGCTCGACGCCGCGCGGGCGGTGAAAGCGTTGCCGGGAAGCAGGATCGGCGCGGACAGCCCGATCGGGCTGTGGGGGTACTCGCAGGGCGGGGGAGCGGCGGCGGCCGCGGCCGAACTGCAGGCCGCATACGCGCCCGAACTGAACATCAGCGGCACCTATGCCGGCGGCCCTCCGGCCGATCTGCGTGCCGTGTCGGCCGCACTCGACGGTGGTCTCGCAGCCGGCCTCCTCGGCTACGCGGTCAACAACATCTACGCCGGCTACCCGGAGACCCGGGCCGAGATCGACGGCGTCCTGAGCCCGGCCGGGCGGCAGGCGCTCGACGACATCGCGAACCAGTGTGTCCCCGAGACGATCGCGCGGTACGGCATGCACCGGACGTCGGAGTGGACTCGGGACGGACGCTCGGTCGCGGAACTGATCGACGCGCTGCCTACGGTGCGCGCGGTCGTCGACGAGCAGCGGATCGGACGGGCGGTGCCGACGGCGCCGGTCCTGATCGTGCAGGGGCGCAGCGACGACGTGATTCCGCATGCGCAAGCGCAGCAGCTCGCCGCGGACTGGTGTGGAGCAGGCGCCACCGTCCAGTTCTCGACGGCCGAGTTCCCGCCGATCGCACCGGGGCTCGTCGTCGGGCACGGTCTGCCGATGGTCTCCGGGCTGCCGGAGGCGCTCGACTGGATGACCGACCGCCTCGACGGGGTGCCGGCGACGTCGAACTGCACCGTCTGACGGTCAGTGGAGGCCGAACACGTCGGCCAGGTGGGTGAGCTTCTTGGCCTTGGCGAGTCGGGGTAGGTCGCTGCCGTCTCGTACGCGCTCGCCGTCGGCGCCGAGGTCGGCGATCACATCGTGAGCCCAGGCGATGTCGTGGGGGCTCGGGCTCAGTGCGCGGTTGACGGTCGACGCCTGGTCGGGGTGCAGGCACAGCTTCCCGGTGAGACCCAGCGAGACCGTCGCCTCGCAGTCCCGTTGCAGGATGGTCTCGTTCGCGGACACGGTGGGGCCGTCGATCGGGCCCCCGGCCAGTCGTGCTGCCCGGCTGGCGATCACCAGACGTGAGCGCGGGTACGCCATCGCCGTGACGTCGTCGCTCATCCCGGTGTCGCGGCGGAAGTCGCCGCTGCCGAACGCGAGCCGGAACGTGCCGTCGGCGCGGGCGATCTCGGGCGCCGCCTCGAGCCCGACCGCGGATTCGATCAGTGCCAGGATCGGGGTGTCCGGCAGCCGTTCGGCGGTCGCATCGACCTGTCCGCCGCTCTCGGTCTTGGCGAGCATCACCCCCTGCAAGCCCGGGAGCCCGGCGAGGGCCCGCAGGTCCTCCTCCCAGTAGGGGGTGGTGGCGTCGTTGATCCGCACCCACGCGGCGCCCCGGCCGGACAGCCACTCGGTGACCGCGGTGCGCGCCTCGGGTTTGCGGTCGGGGGTGACGGCGTCCTCGAGGTCCAGGATGATGGCGTCGACGTGTTCGGGACGAGCGAAGCTGTCCGGTTTCGTGGCCGCGGTCAGGAGCCAGGAGCGAGCGAGTTCGGGGCGGACGGTGCGGCGCTCGGATGGCTGTGTACGGGTCGTCACGGATCGGCTCCTCGGGTGAAAGACCGTGCTCCTGTCGTGGCTCCCATCGTGCCCCCGAAGTGTCGCCGCAGCTACTCCGGCGAGGTGTGGTCGGTCACGGCTCCCGCGCGTTTGGCGACCCGGCGTATCTGGATGATCCGTACGCCGCCCGCGAGCGCCATGATCAACGCTCCCGCGATCGCGGCCATCAGCAGGCTGATGCCGGCCGGGAGCGTGAACTGCCATCCGAACAGCTGGAACGTCACGGAGTCGAGGTTCTGCAGGATGAAGATCAGCAACAGGATCGCGACGACGATGCCGATGACGAGCCCGGTCCAGGTCGATGCGGCCCGGGTGCGGGCGATCTTGCCGGCGTCGTGGGTCGGGGTGGGCGCGCCGGTCTCGTGCCGGCCCTTGGCGGACGATGGGGGTGCCGGCTCGTCGGGGACCGCCTCGTGAGCCCTGCCGGGTTCCTCGCTCGGTGCATCGGTCATGTGTCGATCATCACTCACACTATGGCGTTGCGCACGCGCATCGGACGCAGAGGCCGGGTAATGGGAGAATGGCGGGCACTATGACTGCCACCCCCCTTCCCCTCGTCTTCAATGCGCCGCGCCGCGGGATGCCGCCGCGCCACCTCGCCGACCTCGACGCCGACGAGCGCAAGGCGGCGGTCAAGGAGCTCGGTCTGCCCGGTTTCCGTGCTGATCAGCTGGCCCGCCAGTACTACGGTCGGCTCGAGGCCGACTCGGAAAAGATGACCGACCTGCCGGCGGGGATGCGTGAGAAGGTGGGTGCGGCACTGTTCCCGCAGCTGCTGACGGCGGTCAAACACGTCGCGTGCGACGCCGGGCAGACCCGAAAGACGCTGTGGAAGGCGAACGACGGCACGCTGCTCGAGAGCGTGCTGATGCGCTACCCGGACCGGGCGACGCTGTGCATCTCCAGCCAGGCGGGCTGCGGCATGGCCTGCCCGTTCTGCGCGACGGGACAGGGCGGTCTGCAGCGGAACCTGTCCACCGCGGAAATCGTCGACCAGGTGCGCGCGGCCGCGGCCGCGTTGCGGGACGGCGAGGTGGAGGGCGGTCCCGGACGCCTGTCGAACATCGTGTTCATGGGCATGGGGGAGCCGCTGGCCAACTACAAGCGTGTGGTGGCCGCGGTCCGTCGGATCACGTCGCCTGCGCCGGACGGCCTCGGCATCTCGCAGCGCGCCGTCACCGTCTCGACGGTCGGGCTGGCGCCGGCGATCCGCAAGCTCGCCGACGAGGACATGTCGGTGCGTCTGGCGGTGTCGCTGCACACGCCCGACGACGAGCTGCGCGACACCCTCGTGCCGGTCAACAACCGCTGGCCGGTGGCCGAGGTCCTCGACGCCGCGCGCTACTACGCCGACAAGTCGGGTCGGCGGGTGTCGATCGAGTACGCGCTGATCCGGGACGTCAACGACCAGCCGTGGCGCGCGGACATGCTCGGCAAGAAGCTGCACAAGGCGCTCGGCCCGTTGGTGCACGTCAACCTGATTCCACTCAACCCGACGCCCGGCAGCGAGTGGGATGCCAGCCCCAAGCCGGTGGAGCGGGAGTTCGTCCGCCGCGTGCAGGCCCAGGGCGTGTCCTGCACCGTGCGTGACACCCGCGGGCAGGAGATCGCCGCCGCGTGCGGTCAGCTGGCCGCCGAGAACTGACACACCACGAACGGAGAAGCCCCCGCACTCGACGAGTGCGGGGGCTTCTCCGATATCTGTGCGGCGTCGCCTACCGAGGCTTGCGGCGCAAGACCATGTCGCGAACGAGCGCGAAGACGATCGCACCGGCGAAGCCGATGAGGAACAGGTCCTCGACCTTGCCGCCGTGGTTGCCGATCATCATCAGCAGCAGGAATGCGGCGAAGAACCAGCCGGCGAAACGGAACAGTCGCGGAGCCTCACCACTCCAGCCCCATGCGGCCGAGGGAACCTCGGCAGTGTCGACGTGCGCTGCGACGACGGGGTCGTTGGAAGTGGGGTCCAACTGGGTACCGGCCACGGCTCGATCCTCCTGATCATACGAATGCGCTATCGCCGCATATCGTGGCATACGACCGCGCGTCGTACGAACCGGGGTCCCGACCGTGTCGCCGCGGCGGAGATCAATCCTGTGTGATTCTCTCAGCATCCGTCAGGAACAATGGATCCGTGGCTGACACCCAACCGACTCGCGTCCTGCTGCTGGGCAGCACCGGTTCCATCGGCACCCAGGCCCTCGAGGTCATCGCCGCCAACCCCGACAAGTTCGAGGTGGTCGGGCTCGCGGCGGGTGGCGGAAACATCGACCTGCTCGCCCGCCAGATCCGTGCGACCGGCGTGGCCCGGGTTGCGGTCGCCGACCCCGCGGCGGCCGCTCGACTGGACCTGCCGGGTGTGCTGTCCGGGCCCGACGCGGTCACCGAACTGGTCCGTGGGACCGAGGCCGACGTCGTGCTGAACGCGCTCGTCGGGTCGCTCGGGCTCGAGCCGACGCTGGCGGCGCTGGCGTCCGGTGCACGCCTGGCCCTCGCCAACAAGGAGTCGCTCGTCGCCGGGGGTCCGCTCGTGACCGCCGCGGCGGCTCCGGGCCAGATCGTGCCGGTCGATTCCGAGCACTCCGCGTTGGCGCAGTGCCTGCGCGGCGGTCGCGCCGAGGAGGTGGACCGACTGGTCCTCACGGCGTCGGGTGGACCTTTCCGGGGCTGGACGGCCGCGGCACTCGAGGACGTCACGCCCGAGCAGGCCGGTGCCCACCCGACGTGGTCGATGGGCCCGATGAACACCCTCAACTCGGCGTCGCTGGTGAACAAGGGGCTCGAGCTGATCGAGACGCACCTGCTGTTCGGAATCGACTACGACCGCATCGACGTCACCGTGCACCCGCAGTCGATCGTGCATTCGATGGTGACGTTCACCGACGGTTCGACCCTCGCGCAGGCCAGCCCGCCCGACATGAAGCTGCCGATCGCGCTGGCGCTGGGCTGGCCGGATCGAGTGGCGGGTGCGGCCGCGGCATGCGACTTCTCCGCCGCATCGACCTGGACGTTCGAGCCCGTCGATTCCGCGGTGTTCCCGGCGATCGACCTGGCGCGTCGGGCCGGGCAGGCGGGTGGCTGCATGACCGCGGTCTACAACGCCGCCAACGAGGTGGCGGCCGAGGCCTTCCTCGGCGGGGCGCTCCGATTCCCCGGCATCGTGCGGACCGTCGAGCGGGTTCTCGCGGCCGGCGGCGAATGGGCCGCACCCCCCGCTACCGTGGACGACGTGCTCGCCGCCGACGGGTGGGCCCGTGCCCGGGCACGCGAGCTCGTGAAGCAGGAGGGCTAGAACCGCATGGTCTTCGCATTGGGTGTGGTGCTGTTCGCCCTCGGTATCGGCGTGTCCATCGCGCTGCACGAGGCCGGGCACATGTGGACCGCCAAGGCCCTCGGGATGAAGGTGCGGCGGTACTACATCGGCTTCGGCCCCAAGATCTTCTCGTTCCGCCGCGGCGAGACCGAGTACGGCCTCAAGGCGATCCCCGCGGGCGGGTTCTGCGACATCGCGGGCATGACCGCCGTCGACGAACTCGCACCCGACGAGGTCGACCGCGCGATGTACAAGCAGAAGGCGTGGAAGCGGATCGTCGTGATGTCGGGCGGCATCGCGATGAACTTCGTGCTCGGGATCGTGTTGGTGTTCATCCTCGCCGTCGGGTGGGGGCTGCCGAACACGGAGACGCGGGCTGTCGTGGAGGGCACGGTGTGCGTGTCGCCCACGCAGGCCGACAAGGAGGGCGAGTACGCGCTGGCCGACTGCACGGGTTCGGGTCCCGCCGGCGAGGCCGGTATCCGAGCCGGTGACGTCATCACCGCGGTGAACGGCGAACCGACCGACACGTTCTCCGACCTGGTCAAGGCCACCCAGCCGCTGTCCGGAACCGCGGAGTTCACCGTCGACCGCGACGGTGACACCCTCGTGATCCCCGTCCAGATCCAGCAAGCGCAGCGGTGGGTCAACAACCCCGACTCGACCCCGGAGAAGACGCTCCCCCCGGTTTCTGCGGAGGTCGGCGCGATCGGTGTCCAGGCGCCGCCGCGGGTGGTGCAGTACTCGGGGCTCGCGGCGATTCCCGCGACCTTCGTCTACACCGGCGACATCTTCGTGCAGACGGTGCACGCGCTCACCGAGATGCCGGGCAAGGTCGCGGACCTGTGGACCGCAGTGACCGGCGGCGAGCGCGGACTGGACACGCCGATCAGTGTGGTCGGCGCGTCGGTTATCGGTGGCCAGGTTGCCGAGCAGGGCCTGTGGGAGGTGTTCATCGGCCTCCTCGCGACGCTGAACTTCTTCCTCGGCATCTTCAACCTGTTGCCCCTGTTGCCCCTCGATGGCGGGCACATCGCCGTGACGATCTACGAGAAGATCCGCAACTCGATCCGGCGGATGCGTGGCTTGGCGGCCGGTGGTCCGGTCGACTACATGAAGCTGATGCCGCTCACGTACGTGGTCGTCGTCATCGGTGGCGCGTACATGCTGCTCACGCTGACCGCCGACATCGTCAATCCGATCCAGCTGTTCCCGTGACACCGGTGCTCGCTACGAACCGGAATGCGGAAACCACCGAACGATAGACTTGCCCCGTACCAACGAAAGAAGGCGAAACGTGACCAGCCCCGTCGGTTTGGGCATGCCCGATGTTCCTGCGGTCCTCGCACCGCGACGCAAGACCCGTCAGCTGATGGTCGGCAACGTGGGTGTCGGTAGCGACCACCCGGTGTCGGTGCAGTCGATGTGCACCACCAAGACCCACGACGTCAACGCGACCCTGCAGCAGATCGCCGAGCTCACGGCGTCCGGCTGCGACATCGTCCGCGTCGCGTGCCCGCGTCAGGAGGACGCGGACGCGCTCTCGACGATCGCGAAGAAGAGCCAGATCCCGGTGATCGCGGACATCCACTTCCAGCCGCGGTACATCTTTGCCGCGATCGACGCGGGCTGTGCCGCGGTCCGGGTCAATCCCGGCAACATCAAGGAGTTCGACGGCCGGGTCAAGGAGGTCGCGAAGGCGGCCGGCGATGCCGGGATCCCCATCCGGATCGGCGTGAACGCCGGCTCGCTCGACCCGCGCCTGATGCAGAAGTACGGCAAGGCCACCCCGGAGGCGCTCGTCGAGTCGGCGTTGTGGGAGGCCGGACTGTTCGAGGAGCACGGCTTCGGTGACATCAAGATCTCGGTCAAGCACAACGACCCCGTCGTGATGGTCGAGGCGTACCGCCAGTTGGCCGCGCAGTGCGACTACCCGCTGCATCTCGGTGTGACGGAGGCCGGCCCGGCGTTCCAGGGCACCATCAAGTCGGCAGTCGCGTTCGGCGCGCTACTGGCGGAGGGCATCGGCGACACGATCCGTGTGTCGTTGTCGGCGCCGCCGGCGGAAGAGATCAAGGTCGGCACGCAGATACTGCAGTCGCTGAACCTTCGTCCCCGCAAGCTGGAGATCGTCTCGTGCCCGTCGTGCGGGCGGGCGCAGGTGGACGTGTACACGCTCGCCAACGAGGTCACCGCCGGTCTCGAGGGCATGGAGGTCCCGCTGCGGGTCGCGGTGATGGGCTGCGTCGTCAACGGACCCGGTGAGGCGCGCGAAGCCGATCTGGGTGTCGCATCCGGCAACGGCAAGGGACAGATCTTCGTCAAGGGCAAGGTCATCAAGACCGTTCCCGAGGCGCAGATCGTGGAAACCCTCATCGAAGAGGCGATGCGCATCGCAGAGGAGATGGAAGGCGGCGAGACGAGCGGCGCGCCGGTGGTCACCGTGGGCTGAATCCGCCCACCTCGGCGCACCTTCATGGCAATGTGGTTCCCAGATCCGGCACTGACAGCCCGACGCTGACAGACATCACGCCGAGCGGTCTCACAGAGACGTGTGACGAAGGGGGTGCGTCAGTGCTCAAGCTCCTCGGGGCGAGGCAACTGGGCGGTCGGGACACCGCCGAGGTGCTGCGGGTGCTCGAATCGGACCCCGTCGCGGCATGCATGGTCGCGGCGAGAGTGCAGCATTCGGGTCTCGACCCGCGTGCGTTGCAGGGTGAGATGTGGAGCCGTGGAGGCCCGGCCGAGTCGTTGTGCTTCGCGGGCGCGAATCTGGTTCCACTGCTGGGGGAGCCGGACGACCTGCGGTCCTTCGCCGACCGGGCCAGTCGGTTTCCACGAATGTGTTCGTCGGTGGTCGGACGCGCCGAGTTGGCGCTTCCGCTGTGGGAGTTGCTCGAATCCGATTGGGGCCCGCCGCGTGAGCTCCGCTCCGAGCAGCCGCTGCTCGCGCTTCGCGACGAACCGTTGGTGCGCCCCGATCCGCGGGTGCGGCAGGTGCGGATGGACGAGATCGAGACGTACCTTCCCGCGGCGATCTCGATGTTCATCGAGGAGGTCGGGGTCGATCCGCGTGCCAGCGACGGTGGCCGGAGCTACCGACGTCGCGTCGCGAACCTGATCGCCTCGGGGCGAGCGTGGGCCCGGTTCGAGGACGGGCGGGTGGTCTACAAGGCGGAGGTCGGTTCGATGTCGGCCACCGTCGGCCAGATCCAGGGCGTGTGGGTCGATCCCGCGCGGCGTGGGGAAGGCCTGGGCGCGACCGGGACGGCCGCCGTCGCGGGTGCGGTCACCGCGGGCGGCCGCACCGCGAGCCTGTACGTCAACAGTTACAACGAGCGAGCGCGCCGCACGTACGCGAGAGTGGGGTTCACGCAGGTCGCCACCTTCGCGACGGTGCTGCTCGACTGATCGTTCGCCGGTTACGAATACACGACGGCGTTCGTGACCTGCATCGTCTTCCGGTCGAGGTAACAGAACAGCACCGCGTGCGCGCCGTCGACGGTGCACGTCGCCGTGACGGCGTCGCCCGCGGCAATGATCTTGGTGACGTCTGCGACGGGACGGCCGCCGAGGAGATCGAGTGCTGCGCGATCGCCGCGCTGCGCCGAGTCCACCAGTCGGCGGACCGCCTGCTTGCCCCGCTCGCCGACACTGCGCACCGCGAGCCCGAAGGCGAGTGAGCCGCCGAGGCCCTGCAGGCGGAGCATGCGCGCGCTCATCGCCGCGGCGACACCGAGTTTCGCGCGGTCGATGCCCGCCACCTGGGCGAACATCGGCGCCACCTCCCAGTGCGCCGCGATCCGGCGGATGCGGGGTGCGCCGTGGTCGAGTGTCGTCTCGTACAACAGGTGCATCGGCGCCTTCGCGACGACGCCGCCGCCCAGTCGGGTTTCGATCGTGACGTCGCGGACGACGTCCAGTCCGCTGACGATGTCGTCGTGCTCGACGTGGAACCGGATGTCGTTGGGGGCGATGAACGTGTCCCAGAAACGGGCGAGGGGATCGCCGCCGCGGACGTGGCTACGGCGGTCGTACAGACCGCCGAGGACAGGGCGTCCACCGACCGGGTCCTCGACGACGTGGCGGTCGGCGAACAACCCCAACCAGGCGTTCTTGTCGTGCACGGCGACGGCGGCGGGGGACTGCCTCGCCAGATCGAGCAGGTCCTCCGCGGTAGCCGTTCGCGTGATCGTGGTGGGTTCGGCCGGTGTCGCTGACATGGCCGCGAGTATCGCACAGAGCTGGAACGTGTTCCAGAAAATCGCGGAGTCCGGACGCGGGTGCGTCCTACGGGAGCAGCCCCAGTCGTCGTGCTGCCACGACGGCCTCGCGCCGCGAGTGCGCATCGAGCTTGCTCATCGCGCTGCGCAGGTAGCTCTTCACCGTCTCCGCCTTTACCGAAAGGCGCTCGGCGATAACGGGGTTGGAGCAACCGAGCGCGGCGTGACTGAGTACGTCGATCTCGCGCGGCGACAGCGTGATCCCCGGGGCGTCGCGGTCGGGTGCCGGGGTCGATCCCACCCCGGCGAGTCGGCTCGACAGGTGACGGAGCCGTTCCTGCAGCGCGGGGTCGTCGATGCTGTGCGCGAGGGAGCGGAGTTCGGCGTGGACGTCCCGGATCTCCTCGGTATCGGCGGCGCTCGGGGCGGTGCGCTCGGCGGCTGCCGCGTCGAGCAGCTGAACGCGGCGGTCCACCTCGTCGCGAATCGCGATCTCGTTCGCGACGCGACGGCCGGCCTGCATCATGACGTCGGCGATGCGGTCACCCAGTTGCACACGTTCACGGATCGCGGCGTACATGACGGCGCGGGAGTTCCCGCGAACGACCACCGGCACCGCGAGCACCGAGCACAGGCCCTCCGCCAGGACGGGGCGGTCGTAGTGGTGGGTGATGGTGCGCGCGCGACCGTAGTCGTGGACCGCCGCGGGATTGCGGCGCGCGACGACGTGTCCGCCCAGCCCGGAACTCTCGGAGACGGCCAGGCCCCGAAGTCCGTCGGTGTGGGTGCCGACGAACTCGCCCAGGTGCAGGGTGCCGTCGTAGACCTCGCCGCCGAACACGACCGGAACGATGCCGGTCGCAGCCACTTTTCGTAGCTCGGTGCGCAGTAGGTCGCGGTCGCGGGGCCGCAGCAGGGACGAGGTGTGGGTGGGCACCCTCATCACCCCTTTCCGGGGGTAGCAGGTCGATGCTGTGACTCGGATCATAAGGGGTAACGAAGGCCCGATGGTGAGCTGGGCCCCGACGACGAGGAGTGACGATGACCGTCGACACCACCGCCCGTGTGCGCGAACTCTTGGCGCTGTACGACACCCCGCAGGCGTGCGCCGCCGACGTGTTGTGTGACCGGCATCCGGCGGACGCGGTGGCATTCACCGTCGTCGAATCCGACCTGTCGTCGACCGACCTGACGTACGGCTGGCTGCGTGAGCAGTCCACGCGCTTCGCGGTCGCCCTGGCCGACCTCGGGGTCGAGCCCGGCGACTGTGTCGCGACCCTGATGGGCAAGTCCGCCGACCTGGTGGTCGCGTTGCTGGGCATCTGGCGCCGCGGCGCCGTCCATGTCCCGCTGTTCACCGCGTTCGCGACGCCCGCGATCGCGTTCCGGCTCGAGGCCAGTGGCGCCAAGGTCGTGATCGCCGACGAGAATCAGCTCGACAAGCTCGCCCCCGGCGAAGACATGCCGTCGAACCCGTCCTGGCAGGTCGTCGTCGCCGGCGAGGGTGAGGGCGCGCTGCGGTTCGACGAGCTCGTCGCGCAGCATTCCGCCGCCGACCCGCGCGGTGCGGCGGTGGCGATGGGCGGTGACGCCCCGATCGTTCGTTTGTTCACCAGCGGCACCACCGGCACGCCCAAGGGTGTTCCGGTGCCCATCCGCGCGCTCGCCGCCTTCCGCTCGTACATCGAGTGGGGACTCGACGTGCGCGAGGACGACGTGTTCTGGAACGCCGCCGACCCGGGCTGGGCGTACGGGCTGTACTACGCCCTCCTCGGACCGATGGCGTCCGGCGTTCGCAGCATCCTGCTGCACGCCGGGTTCTCCGCGCCGCTGACGTGGCAGGTGATGGAGCGCTTCGGCGTCACCAACTTCGCGGCCGCCCCCACCGTGTACCGGAGTCTGCGGGCCGACGAGACCCCGGTCCCGGAGTCGGTGAAGCTGCGCCGCGCGTCGTCGGCCGGCGAGCCGCTCACGCCCGACGTCATCGCGTGGTCGGAGGCGGAGCTGGGTGTGACGGTCCGCGACCAGTACGGGCAGACCGAGCACGGCATGTTCATCATCAATGCCTGGGCCGACGGTCTGCGTGAGGACGTCGTCGCCGGCTCGATGGGGCGTCCGCTGCCCGGCTGGAGCTGCGCGGTCCTGGCCGACGACGCCGACGAGATCGCCCCGCCGAACACCCCCGGCCGCGTCGCGATCGACACTCGGAACAGCCCGCTGATGTGGTTCACCGGCTACAGCGACGCGCCCGAGAAGACCGCGGCCCGCTTCACACCCGACGGTCGCTGGTACATCACCGGCGACGCGGGACAGGTCGACGAGCAGGGCCGGTTCTTCTTCTCGTCCCGCGACGACGACGTGATCATCATGGCCGGCTACCGCATCGGCCCGTTCGACGTCGAGAGCGTGCTGGTGATGCACGACGACGTCGTCGAGGCCGCCGTCGTCGGCATGCCGGACCAGTTGCGCGGCGAGGTGCTCGAGGCGTTCGTGGTGCTGCGGTCGAGTGTCGAGGGCACCGACGAGCTCGAGAAGGACCTGCAGCAGCTGGTGAAGAAGAAGTTCGCCGCCCACGCCTACCCGCGGACCGTGCACTTCGTCCCGCACCTGCCCAAGACCCCGAGCGGCAAGGTTCAGCGGTACATCCTGCGCCAGGGTCAGTGACGTTCGGCCTGGGCGCCCATTCCTTGCCTCCTTCCGAGGGGGAGGCGAGATCAGATGAAGAGTGGGCGCTCGAGCTCGGTCGTTCGGGGAACGAGCTGAGGGCTCCTCGAGTACGGGGGCCTCATACGGTCTCCAGCTTCTGCAGGATCGGGCGCAGGCGGGCAACGGTTCGCGCGTCCTCGACAGCGATGTCGCCGGTGGAGTCGAAGCGCTCGTCGCGGTCGACGAGGGAGTGGAGCTTCTTCGCGACCGTGCGGCGGACCGGTGCCGGTGCCGCCGTCAGCCGTTCGGCGAGCCAGAGGCCGAGCTCGCGCGCGCACCGGTCGGTCACGGCACCCGCGACGACCTTCTCGATTCGTGCGGGAGCGTCTGGCCGCGGCCGCGGCGACCGCGCTGGGAGTGCCCGGCACCGACCTGCGCTGGCAGGACAGTCTGGGTCCGCTGCCGCCGGTTACCGCACTCGGGCGAGTCCGTGCCGACACCGAATGGGCGGTCCGGTTCCTCGGGCCGTGGCTCGGGCGTCGCGTGCGCGGGACGTCGTCGGGCGCCGGGCGCGTCGCGAAGCGACCTGAACTTGCTCCGGTCCGGCGGGAGGGCGAGCGGGATACGACATCGGCCTGAGCGACCATTCCTTGCCTCGTTCCGCGCAAGCCCGCGAGATCAGAGGAGGGAGTGGGCGCTCAGGCCGGCAGGGGTCAGCGGGCCGCGCCGCGCCCGCGGATCCGTCCGAGCACCAACAGTGCCACCAGGGTGACCAGGAGCAGGAGGGTGGTGTTCGCGGCGGCCTGGAACACCTGGCCGCGGTCGGTGAGGCCGAAGATCGCCACCGGCAGCGTCTTCCACGTCGCCGGGTACACCATGACGGTGGCGCCCAGTTCGCCCATCGACAGCGCGACGGACAGGCCGGCGGCCGCGCCGAGGGCGGGCACCAGCAGCGGCAGGGTGATCCGGAACAGGACCCGGACGGGGCCGGCGCCGAGGGATTCGGCGGCCTGGCGGTACGCCGGGTCGAGGCGGTCGAGTGCGGCGGAGACCGAGCTGAACGCGAAGGCCAGCACCAGCACGGCGTGCGCGAGGATGACGATCCACTTCGTGCCGCCGAGTAGCAGCGGCCGCTCGTTGAACGCGATCAGCAGGCCGAGTCCGATCGCGACCGACGGCAGGGCGACCGGGAGGTGGAAGGCGGCGTCGGTGATCTTGCGCAGCCACACCGGCGCCTCGCGCGCGGCCAGCGCGGCCCACGTGCCGAGGAACAGTGCGATGCCGCCGGCGATGATCGCGGTCTGCAGGCTCACCGTCATGCTGGCGAGGTTCTCGTCGGACAGCGCCGCCGACAGGTTCTTCGTCCCGAGGTTCGACGGCAGCGGGCCGTTCCATGCGCCCGCGAGAGCCGCGGCGATCACGGTCGCGATCGGGGCGACGAACACGATGGTGACGACCGCGCCGAAGAACGCGAGCGTGAGGTACCTAGCGCGTCGGGTCCACAGCAGCACGGCTGCCTCCCATCAGTCGGGTGAACAGGAACCGGTAGCCGCCGTACAGTGCGAGCGACAGCGCGACCTGGACAGTCGCGATCACCGCGGCACCGGGGAGGTCGAAGGTGACGATGCCGTGCGTGTAGATCAGCACCGGCAGGGTCATGACGTCCTTGGCGCCGGTGAACAGCACGATGCCGAACTCGTTGAGCGTCAACAGCAGTACCAGCGAGCCGCCCGCCATCATCGCGGGCCAGGCCTCGGGCAGGATCACGGTGCGCAGCACCCGCAGCGGGGAGGCTCCGAGGCTCGCGGCGACGTCGAGTTGTTCGCGCGGCATCCGGGTGAACGCCGCGAGCAGCGGGCGCACCACGAACGGGGTGAAGAACGTGATCTCGGCGGCGATCACGCCGAGTGGTGTGTTGAGGAAGTTGAGCGGGCCCTGATCGGCGCCCGTGATGCGGGTGATCAGCGCGTTCACGGCTCCGGCGGTGCCGTACAGGAACGTGAATGCGAGCGTGACGAGGAACGACGGCAGCGACAGGATGGTGTCGATCAGGCGTCCCACCACCTTCGACCCGGGGAACGGCACGAACGCGAGGATCAGGGCCAGGAACGTGCCGAGGACGAGGCATCCGAGGGTGGACGCGACCGCGATTTCGATCGTGCGCCACAGGGCCTTTCGGAACGATGCGGACCCCAGCATGTCGGTCCATGCCGACCGGCCCCGGCCGGTGTCGGTGACGGTGGATTCGGCCAGTACGCGCGCCATCGGATACACCGCGAAACCGATCACGAGCAGCAGCGGCGGCAGCACCCACAGTCCGGATCGCCACCGCGACGGTTCCGGCCGGGTCGGTGGGTCGGCGGCGACCGGGGCCTCGAGCAGCGCGGTCACGACACCGCCTCCGGCGCCGGCACCAGGACGGCGCCGCGCTCCGGGAAGCGCATCCCGACCTCGGTGCCCACCGGGCGTTCGTCGTGGCCGGGCACGTCGACGTCGATGGGGGTCTCGGGCAGCCCCGGCAGCGCGATCGTCACCCGCGTCGACGATCCGCGCCACACGCTCGCCACGATCCGGGCCGGCAGTGCGCCGCGCTCGGCGGGCGAGGTGAGGGTGATTGCGTGCGGACGCAGGCACAGCAGGGCGCCGGTGTCGGACTCCCACTCGGTGCGGCCGATGTCGGGTTGGGGTGCGTGCGCGGTGACCGGGGTGCCGCCCACGGACACCAGTGCGGACGTCCCGATCACCCGGGTCACCGTGCAGGGCAGCAGGTTCGCGCCGCCGAGGAAGGCGGCGGTGAAGCTGCTGGGCGGGCGCTTCCACAGGTTCTCGGCGGTGTCGACATCCACCAGGCGCGCATCGCGCATGACGGCGATGCGGTCGGCGAGGGCCAGCGCCTCGGACTGGTCGTGCGTGACGTACAGCATCGCGGTGTCGGGCAGCGCCGCCCGCAGCTCCTGCAGTTCGGTGAGCATGCTCTGGCGCAGCTGTGCGTCGAGGGCCGCGAGCGGCTCGTCGAGCAGCAGTACCTTGGGGCGGATCGCGAGTGCTCGGGCGATCGCGACGCGCTGTTGCTGGCCGCCCGACAGCTCGCGCGGCAGCCGCTTCCCGTACGCCGACATGCCGACCATCGCGAGCGCGTCGGACACCCGCCCCGCGATCTCGGACCGTGGAACCCGCTGTGCGCGTAGGCCGAACGCGACGTTGTCCTCGACCCGCATGTGCGGGAACAGGGCGTACGACTGGACGACGACGCCGATGCCCCGCTTGGCCGGGGGCAGGTCGGTGACGTCCTCCCCGCCGAGTCGAACGGTTCCGGAGGTGGGCCGTGTGAATCCGGCCAGGGCCTTGAGCGCGGTCGACTTGCCCGAGCCACTGGGCCCGAGCAGGGCGACGGTCTCGCCGCGGGCGACCCGCAGATTGAAGTCGACCAGGGCCCGGGTGGTCCCGCGGCCACGTCCGTAGGAGACGGTGACCCGGTCGAACGTGATGGCCGGTGCGGAGTGCGCGCTCGCACCGCCCTTGCGGGACCTGGTGCCGAGGGACCGCCCGGACTCGAATCGAGACATGTCAGTTACCGGTGGCCTTCTGGTAGGCGGCGATGTCGGCGTCGAGCGAGGCGAGGACCTCGTTCCAGTCCGGGGTCCACACCTCGACGCCGTCGACGAGGCCGGTGGGGGTGGACTTGTCGGTGGACGTGCCGCCCGCGTCCCGGACGTCGGTGCGGACGGAGACACCCAGCGCGTCGGTGGCGACCGTCTTCTGTGCCTTCTCCGACAGCAGGTACTCCATGAGCTTCTTCGCGTCGTCGGAGTTCGGTGCGCCCTTCGCCAGGCCCATCACGTAGGGCAGTGCGACCGTGGTGCGCTTGCCGCCGTCGGCGGGGAAGAAGATGTCGAACGTGGAGCCGTCGTCCTTGATCGACGCGAGGTTCATCTGGACGTCGCCGTTGGCGACGAGCAGCTCGCCGTTGCTGACCTTGGGCTGGAGCTTGCCGGTGGACGACGACGGGCCGACGTTGTTGGCCTGCAGCTTCGTGAGGTAGTCCAGCGCGCCCTCCTTGCCCTTCAGGTGCTGGAGCAGCAGCAGGACGGCGGTGCCGTCGCCGGCCTGACCGGGGGTGGAGTACTGCAGCTTGCCCTTGAACTGCTCGGTGAGCAGGTCGTCCCACGTGGTGGGGGCCGGGTTCGCGCCGGGGTTGGCGATGAACGACAGGTAGTTGCCGACCAGCGGCACGTACTTGCCGTCCGGGTCCTGGACGTCGGCGGGGACGGCGGAGGTGTCGATACCGGCGGGCTCGAGCAGTCCCTGCGCGTCGGCCTTCTGGATGAACGGCGGCAGCGTCACCACGACGTCGGCCTGCGGGTTGGACTGCTCCTTGTCGACGCGGGAGACGACCTCGCCGGAGCCGGCCTCGACGAGGTTGACGGCGATGCCGGTCTCCTCGGTGAAGGCGGCGAACTGGGTCTTGTACCAGCCGGCGAGACCGTCTGCGCTGTAGACGGTGACGGTGCCGCCGTCGCCGCTCGCAGCGGTGCCGGTGCCGCCGCACGCGGTCAGGGTGAGGGCGGCGGTCGTCATCGCGAGCGCCGCGATGCCGGCGCGGAAAAGCTTGGTGTTCCTGCTCATTCGGATGTCCTGTCTGGGGAGGGATTCGAACGGGGACGGTAGGGGTCAGTTCTTCGAGGAGAGGACGAGGTCGGTGAATTCGCGGACCGACGGCACGACGTGCGTCGGATCGGCGGCCCGCAGTTGCTGCTCGTCGTGGGCGCCGGTGAGGGTGCCGGCGACGATCGAGGCGCCCGCGCGCCGGCCGCTGGTGATGTCGTTGGCGGTGTCGCCGAGCACCGCAACCTCTTTCACGTCGGCGATGCCGAGGCGCATGAGGGCGGTGAGGATCAGGTCCGGGTACGGGCGTCCGCGGCCCGCCTCGGCGGGGGAGAGGGTGAGGTCCGCGAGCGTGTGCCAGCCCAGCGCGGCGAGGAGCTTGTCCTGCGTCGTGCGGCTGAAGCCGGTGGTGAGCGCGACCTTGACGCCCGCATTGTGGAGCGCCGTGATCGACTCGGCGGCACCGGGAATCGCGGCGGCGCCGCCCTCGTCGACCAGCCGGTCGTAGGCGGCCTCGAACGCGTGGTTGGCGGCCTGGGCGCGGTCCTCGTCTCCGAACAGCGCACGGAAGACGACGATCTTGGACTGGCCCATCGTGTCGAGCACGTACTGCCGGGCGGCGTCGGCCTCGGGGCCGGTCGCCGGCAGCCCGGCCGCGGCGCCCGCGGCGTCGAACGCGCGCAGGACGAGGCCGTCGTCGGCGACGGTGGTGCCGGCCATGTCGAGGACGGCGAGCTTGATGGTGGTCACGGTGGCTCCTGTCGGGTCGGGGCTCAGAGGCCCAGCTGGTCGGCGGTCTGTTCGGCGAGGGCGGGGCCCAGGGTCATGCCGCGGCCGCCCGGCCCGGCGACCACCCACACGTTGTCGGCGGGCTGTGCGCGGTGCACCAGTTGCTGCGGGTCGAGGCACTGGCTGTACACCCCGGCCCAGCGCTTGACGATCGGCGGCAGGTCCCGGCCGAGCAGTTCCTCGACCACGCTGGTCAGGTGTCGGTAGGGGGCCTCGTCGACGTCGAAGTCGAACGGTTCGTCGTACTCGTGGGTGTCGCCGATCGTCAGTCCGCCGTGCAGGCGCTGCACACACAGCAGCTGCATCCGGTGCTCGGTGGCGGTGGGCTCCTGCGGCTGGGCGTCGCGCAGCGCGTCGAGCGCCGATCCGGCGAACGCGGGGTAGTAGCGCATGCTGTCGCCGTCGGCGATCGCGGTGGTGAGTACCTCGCCGAGCGGCGCGGTCTGCATCATCTGCAGGCGCACCCGGCGCAGCGGCAGGTCGCCGGCGAGGTCGCGGGCCAGGCCGCCGAGCGTCGCGCCGGGGCACACGATGACCAGGTCGGCGTCGAACGTGCGCTCGTGGTCGTCGCGGATGCGGACGCCGGTCGCGGTGGAGGTGATCTCGCGGGCCTCGGTGCCGGCGTGGAAGGTGTATCGGCCCGACGCCTCGAGGTGGCGGCGGATTGCGGGCAGCGCGACGCGGGACTCCACCGCGCCGTCCCGGGTGCAGTGCAGGCCGGCGAGGAACTTGCCGCGCAGTGCGGGGTTGATCGCGCGGACCGCGTCGGGCCCGAGCAGTGTGAAGCCGCGGACGTCGGCGTCGTCGCGGGCTGCCATGTCCTCGGCGACCGCGACCTCCTCGGGGGTGCGCAGCAGCGTCATCGACCCCGCGGCGCGGAATCCGATCTCGGGGACGCGTCGGGCCAGGTCGGCCCAGAGTTCACGGGAGCGCAGCGACGCGTCCAGTTCGTGTTCGG
This sequence comes from Prescottella sp. GW823-FHT02E09, assembly GCF_058797375.1. Lineage (NCBI taxonomy): Bacteria > Bacillati > Actinomycetota > Actinomycetes > Mycobacteriales > Nocardiaceae > Rhodococcus > Prescottella sp. GW823-FHT02E09. The sequence goes on along the minus strand of NZ_JBXAJP010000002.1, from coordinate 681,138 downwards.
CCCGGCCGGACACCCACACCAATCCGAAGTTCCGTACCGTGGCGCCGCGCGCCTCTAGTTCACGTTCGAGATGGACGACGTCGTGTCCTCGACGGATCGCCTCGTCGGCGTGTGCCGTTCCGAGGATTCCTCCGCCCACAATTGCGATTCGCATGAGACAGAGCATGGGCTTTGGTCTAGACCAACTGGGGGACGTTGGGGAAACGCCGGATGAACAATTGGTATAGACCGAATTTGTGTACTCTGACGGTTATGAACGACGATGCGATCGTGCTCGAAGAGACTGCCGCGCTGCTGAATTCGCTACGCGGAATCATCGACGGGGCGGCGGTCGACGAACTGGCCCATGCGCTGCAGGCCGCCGGTCACGCGATCACCGACGGGGCCCACGACGAACCGGTGCTGGCCACTGCACTGCACGATCTGGCGCGCAGCCCGCGCTTCGGTGCGCGGGTGGGGTGGCTGGCCGGCGCGCATGTCGTGGCGAAGCGGTTCCTCGCGGCCACCGAACCGGGCTACGGGGACGGACTGTCCGCGGAATCCGTTGCGACCCTGCGATTGCAGGGTGGCCCGGCGGTGGACGAAGCGTGGGCCTCGCATCCCTGGTGGTCCGACGCGCTGCGGCTGCACAGGTTCGACGATCGTGCGAAAGTGCCCGGCGCGCAATCCCCGTCGATCGCGGACGGGGTGGTCGTGGCGCGCCGCGTCCGCGACGGACTCGGGGTGGCCCGATGACCGCCGAGAGCCTGCCCAAGCACTACCTGGTCCGGACACACGTGGAGGATCTGCTCGGGGACCTGTCCGAGGGCGACGCCGTCCCCGCCGAGCGGGAACTCGCGGCGCGATGCGGCGTCTCGCGTGAGACGGTGCGGCAGGCGCTGCACGAGTTGCTCGTCGCGGGCCGGATCGAACGCCGTGGGAGGGGAACCGTCGTTGCGCGGCCCAAACTGATCCAGCCGCTCTCGCTGGGCTCGTACACCGAGGGCGCGCTCAGTCAGGGCCGGGAGCCGGGACGATTCCTGGTGCGGTGGGAGGAGATCGACGCACACGACAAGCTCGCGCAGATTCTCGAGATCGCGGTGGGCGACCCGGTGATCCACATGGAGCGCGTGCTGCTCGCCGACGGTGAGCGCATCGGTCTCGAGAGTACGTATCTGCCGCACCGGCGCTTTCCCGACCTGGTCGACACCTTCGACCCCGAAACGTCGCTGTATGCGGCGATCCGGGCGCGAGGCGTCGCCTTCACCACGGCCACCGAACGCATCGAGACCGCACTGCCGACGCCGCGGGAGGCGGCGCTGGTGGAGTCGAGCACGGCGATGCCGATGCTGAAACTGCACCGCGTCTCCCGCGACGCCGACGGCGTGCCGATCGAGCGTGTGCGGTCGCTCTACCGTGGCGACCGGATGGCGTTCGTGACGGAACTGCGCTGATCACGAAGCCGGGATCGGTCTCACGAGGCCAGGATCCTCGCCTTCTCGGCGGCGAACTCGTCGTCGGTGAGCACGCCCTGGTCCCGGAGTTCGCCGAGTTGCTTCAGTGCGGCGATCCGGTCGGTGCCCCCGGTGGGCAGCGGGGTGGGCGTCGGGGGAGGAGGTGCCGCAGCTGGTGCTGGTGCCACGTTCTGGGGTGCCGGCTGATCGGCCGCCCACCGCTGGCCCTGGCGTCGGGACACCCGGTTGGACACCGCCGTCGCGGTTCCGGCCACGGCGGCGGTGCGTGCGATTCCGCGGAGAAGTCCGGGCATGGTGTGCTCCTTGATGTTCAGCTGGCGGTGTCGAGCGGATCGAGGTTCTCCAGAATCGTCTGCAGAGGGATGCGTCCCGTGGCCACCAGTTGCGCGCCGCTGTGGCGGAGTGCTGCGGCGAAGGGTGCGGCCCAACGGTTCTCGTAGACGAGAACGGCGGCGGAACAGCCTGGTTCGAGAATGGCTGCGGCTTCCTCGAGGTCGGTCTGCTTCAACAGATCCGACGACGCTTCCGCGAACAGCGTCACGTCCAGCGCGCCCTCGAAGCCGACGTCGTCGATCTCGATGCCCGCGAGCGATCCGTCGGCGTCCTTGCGGACGAATGCGAGGTCGAGCACGCGGATGATTCCGCGCTCGACGAGTCCGCGGAGGATCGGGAGGGCGGAGCCGTCGGGTTGCCGATCGGCGGGGAACTCCACGACGAGATAGTCGATGGGCCCGAGATCGTCGATTTCGGTGTCGTTCACTGCGGTGCCTCTCGTGCGGAAATCAGGTGGACCGCTCGGTCGACGTGAGTGCCTCCCGTCCCCGTTCGCCCAACTATCGTCCGGGTCTCGGCGGCTTGTGGTCAAGCTCGAAACGGCATCGAAGTCAGCGCAATTCGTGGCGAACGACGCGAGTAGCCCGAGTGTCCCCGACCGGACACGAATCGCTCGGTCGACGCGTCGCATTCCGCGACGAGCGCGCCCCGACCGGAGGGAGAATGGGCTAGGCCCAGCCGGGCCGACGGGCAGGGCGGCCGTGTCCCGAGGACGCGTCGCGACGAGCCGAGGACCGTGGATGTCGTGAGCAAGAAGGCCGGGAAGGCGGGCAAGCGCGCGGGGCCGACCCGTGGGCGCACCCCCGATGCGGGCCAGCTGACGGAGACCGGCGCCGCCGAACCGGCCCCGCCGATGACGAACAAGGCTTATCGGCGGGAGCTCGAGCCGCTTCATGTCGAGCTGGTGGCGATGCAGGAATGGGTCAAGGCGTCCGGCGCGAAGGTGTGCGTCGTGTTCGAGGGCCGTGACGCCGCCGGCAAGGGCGGCGTCATCAAGGCGATCACCGAGCGGGTCTCGCCCCGGGTGTTCCGGGTGGTGGCGCTACCCGCGCCGACCGAGCGGGAGAAATCGCAGATGTACGTCCAGCGGTACATGCCGCATCTGCCCGCGGCCGGCGAGGTCGTCATCTTCGATCGCAGTTGGTACAACCGCGCGGGCATCGAGCGCGTCCTCGGACTGTGCACCGAGGATCAGGTACGGCAGTTTCTGCAGATCATTCCGACCGTGGAACGCGCGATCGTCGAATCCGGCGTCATCCTGCTGAAGTACTGGCTCGAGGTGGGCCAGGAGCAACAGACGCTGCGTCTGCAGAGTCGCATCGACGACCCGCGAAAGATCTGGAAGCTGTCGCGGATGGACCTGGCGTCTTACAGCCACTGGTTCGATTACTCGCGGGCGCGAGACGAGATGTTCCGGTTCACCGACACCGGTTGGGCGCCGTGGTTCGTCGCGCTCAACGACGACAAACGACGTGGACGCCTCAACGTCATCAGCCATCTGCTGAGCCAGGTTCCCTACGAGCCGCTGGAGCGTCATGACATCTCCCTCCCCGAGCGGCAGAGCGCCGAGGGCTACGAGCAGCCGACGCAGCCGCTGCACTGGATTCCGACGCCGTTCTGACATCGCCGAGTCGCTGGGCAAGAGGAGGCGAGAGATGGTCACCGAACACCCCGTGCCGGATCGGGCGCAGACGCCGTTGCGATGGCACATCCGTGACGCCGACGCCGTCGTGTCGGCGCTGGGGTCCGACCGCGACTCCGGGCTGACGGTGGACGAGGTCGACGAACGCCGAGGGCGCTACGGTGCCAACGAGATCGCCCCCGAGCCCGCACCGTCGATCTGGGCCGTGGCGCTGCTGCAGTTGAAGGATCCGATGAACCTGATGCTGGTGGCGGTGGTGATCGTCAGCGTGATCATCGGGGAGATTCCGACCGCGCTGGTGGTGGTGGCGCTGGTCGTCCTGAACATCGTGCTGGGCACCCAGCAGGAACTGAAGGCGCGCGCCAGCGTCGACGCCCTCGCGCGGATGCAGATTCCGCAGGCGCGGGTGATCCGCGACGGCACACTGACCAGGCTGCCCGCAACTGATCTCGTCCCCGGCGACATCGTCGAACTCGAGGCCGGGGACCTGGTTCCGGCGGACGGGCGCCTGTTGCGGTCGGCCACCCTGGAAACCCAGGAGGCGGCGCTCACCGGCGAGAGCGCACCCGTCGCGAAGGATCCCCACACACTCGACGCGGCGGACGTCGCGCTCGGTGATCGCAGCAACCTGCTGTTCCAGAACACCTCCGTCACCCGGGGCACCGCGACGATGATCGTGACCGAGACGGGCATGCGGACCGAGATGGGCCGGATCGCGTCGATGCTCTCCGCGATCACGCCCGGCCGATCGCCGCTGCAGCGAGAACTCGATGCGCTGACCAAAGTACTCGGTGTCATTGCGTGGGTTGCGGTGGCGCTGATCGTCGTCATCGGATTGCTACGGGGACAGGACTTCACCACCGTGATGCTCCTGGGCATCTCGATGGGGGTGTCCGCGATCCCGACCGGTCTGCCGACGTTCGTGCAGGCGATGCTTGCGTACGGGGCTCGCCGGCTCGCTGATGCGAAGGCGGTCGTCAAGAACCTCAGCGATGTCGAGACGCTCGGTGCGACAAGCGCGATCAACTCGGACAAGACCGGCACGCTGACCATGAACCAGATGACGGTCCGGTCGCTGTACTTCCACAGCCGGTGGTACACGGTGGGCGGCGAGGGATACAGCAAGTCCGGGCCCGTCGCGCACGTAGCGGGGGAGCCGGTGCCGGACTTCACGCTGCTGGCGTACGGGCTGTGCCTGGACAGCGATGCCACCGTCTCCGACGCCGGGGAGGTGGTAGGCGATCCGACGGAGGCCGCGCTGGTAGTCCTCGCGGCCAAGCTGGGGGTCGACGCTCCGCGCACGCGGCGGGCGTACCCGCGGGTCGCGGAGGTGCCGTTCGACTCCGCGTACAAGTTCATGGCGACGTACCACCATCTGCCGGTCGACGGCGCTACCCGGTTCGTCGAACTCGTGAAGGGCGGACCGGACGTCGTGCTGGCGCGGTGCCGGTCCGCGTACCGACCGGGCCGGGAGTCGGTGCCCGTCGACGACGTCCGCGACGAACTCGACGCCGCCAACCGCGCGATGTCGGAGAAGGGGCTTCGTGTCCTCGCGTTCGCCGCCCGCGTCCTGGACGGGCAGGAACGTGCGGTGACCGACGATCCGATGGCGCACGTGCAGGATCTCGTGTTCGTCGGCATGGTGGGCATCATCGACCCGCTGCGACCGGAGGCGATCGATGCCGTGCGCACGGCACACACCGCGGGGATCGACGTCCGCATGATCACCGGTGACCACGCGGTGACCGCCTCGGCGATCGGCGCCGAACTCGGACTGGGGCCGGGTGCCATCGGTGGCGCGGAACTGCAGGCCATGACCGACGAGGACCTCGCCGCGGCGCTGCCACGGCTTCACGTGTTCGGCCGCGTCACGCCGCAGGACAAACTCCGACTCGCCGACATCATGCAGCGGGGCGGCGCGATCGTGGCGATGACCGGCGACGCGGTCAACGATGCGGCCGCGCTCAAGAAGGCCGACATCGGTGTCGCGATGGGATCGGGCAGTGAGGTGACCAAGCAGGCGGGCCGGCTCATCCTCACCGACGACAACTTCGGGACCCTGGTCACCGCGATCCGGCTGGGCCGCAGCATCTACGACAAGATCGTGTCCTACATCCGGTACCAGATGTCCAAACTGTTCTCGCTCGTGCTGCTGTTCCTGGTGGCCAGTGTGTTCGGTATCAACGACGGTGTCGCGCTGACACCGTTGATGGTGTTGTTCCAGCACTTCTTCATCACGCTGTTCCCGGTGATCGTCGTCATGCAGGACCCGCCACCGCCCAATCTGATGGACCAGCCGCCCCGGGATCCGAAACAGCCGATCGCCAACAGGAAGTCGTTCGTCCAGTGGTTCGCCTACGGTGCACTCCAGTTCGCCGTTGCCCTCGCCGCGATGCTGCTGGCCCCGGGATCGATGAGCCCGACCGAACCGAACGTCCCGATGACGATGACGTTCGTCGTGCTGTCCTTCGGTTCGATCCTCGCCGGGCTGGTCCTGCGGCGTGATCCCGACTCCGGTCTCACCGCACCGATTCTCGGCGCGATCAAGATCCTGTCGATTCCGACCGTCGTGACGGTGCTCGCGGTGGAACTGGGCTTCCTCCAGGAGTTGCTCACGACCACGTCCCTGACCGGTGGTCAGTGGCTCGCGTGTCTGGGATGGGCGCTGATCGTCCCGGTCGTGATCGAGGCGGAGAAGGCGCTGCGGCGCCGGCGCCGACTGCGGCTGGCGCCACCCAACCCGGTTCCCGCAGCGGACGTGGTCGCGCCGCGCCGTGCACAGCTGTGATCGACGTCGGAACTAGGTTGCACGCAGCAGGAACCGGCCGTCGCCGACCGCCTCCGTCACCCGTTGGACGCTGCGCTCGACCGCTTCCCCCGACGTGTCGAGGACGTGGCTGTCGAACTCGCCGAGGTCCGAGAATTGATCCCACATCGTGAGGATCGGTCCTTGGTCGGTGAGGGCGTCCGGGGAGGTACGGGCCCGGGCTCGCCGCAGCGTGACGTCGCGCTCGGGTCGGAGCACGACGTAGTTGACCGTCAGCTCCGGGTGCCGGGCCGCACGGGTTCGGAAGTGGTCGAGCATCCACGGCCCCACGATTCCGTCGAGCACCGTGGTGAAACCGCCCAGCGCATAGGTGTAGGCGGCACCTGCGATCACATCCATGACCGTCCGGTTCTGCGCATCCGACGCGGGGTCGTACGGGGGTATGGCGCCCGAGACGATGTAGTGCCAGAAGTCGTCCGTGTGCAGGTGGACGCCCTTGCCGTATCGGCGGGCGAGCGCCGCGCCGACGGTCGACTTGCCGGCCCCGGGCGGCCCGGTCAGGATGATCACTTGTCCGTTCACGGACCCCAAGCTACGCATGTCCTCTCGTCGACGACGAGAGGAAAAACGGGCGGCGTCGAACCGGACGTGAGCCCGGTACCGGGAAACCGCCGCGGACGGATCGAGGCGCGGCGGACAATGTCCTCATCGCATCCGACGGTCGGGCCCCGACCCGCGCGGCAGGACGGTTCACCATGCCGGACACCGACAGACATCAACCCCGAGTGGCGACACTCAGCCGGGCGGAGCGCGCCGAGCGTGGTCTGTCAGCGCGCCGCTCGACACCCTTCGCGGCCCTCGCCGACTGCCCGACGGCTGCCCGGCGCGATCCGATCCGCCTGCTCGAGCGGCAGTCCGCGGCCCGGATCCCGGACCTGGTCCCCGTCCGGTACGGGCGCATGGCGAGCAGTCCGTTCGCCTTCTACCGGGGATCGGCGCTGATCATGGCCGACGACCTGTCCCGCGGGCCCGCCACCGCTTTGACGGTGCAGTTGTGCGGGGACGCGCATCTGAGCAACTTCGGGATCTTCGCGACTCCGGAACGTATGCAGGCGTTCGACATCAACGACTTCGACGAGACCTACCCCGGGCCCTTCGAGTGGGACGTCAAGCGGCTGGCGGCGAGCCTCGCGGTCGCCGGTCGGGAGCGGGGTCTCGGCGGCAAGCAGCGGTCGAAGGTCGTTCGTGCGTGCGCCGCCGAGTACCGCGAAACCATGCGTCGTCAGGCGGGGCGGGGAAATCTCGCGGTCTGGTACTCGCACATCGAACCCTCCGCGGAACTGGTCGCGCTGCGCGACGAACTCGACACCTCCTCGAAGAAGAACATGCGCCGAACCCTCGAGAAGTCGTGGCACCGGGACAGCGTCCATGCACTCGCCAAACTGACGACCGAGGTGGACGGCCGCCGGAGGATCGTCGGTAACCCGCCGCTGATCGTGCCGATCGAGGAGGTCTTCGCCGAAGCGGATGCCGCGACCCTGTTCGAGGAACTGCGCCGGCGACTCGACGAGTATCGGAGGACGTTGCAGGACAACCGCCGGGTGCTGTTGGGGCAGTTCGAGTTCGTGCAGGCGGCCCGGAAGGTGGTCGGTGTGGGCAGCGTGGGGACCCAGGCATGGATCCTGTTGCTGCAGGGCGCCGACGGCGACCCGTTGTTCCTCCAGGCGAAGGAGGCCACGACGTCGGTGCTCGCGAACTACCTGCCCGGTCCGGCGTTCACGAATCAGGGGGAACGCGTCGTGGCGGGGCAGCGGTTGATGCAGGCCGCGAGCGACATCTTCCTCGGCTGGCAGCGGGGGCCGGGGTACGACGGGGTGGTCCGGGACTTCTACGTGCGCCAACTGCGCGACGGCAAGGGGTCGGCGGTGATCGAGGCGATGACGCCGTCCGGGATGGAACTGTACGGGCGGCTGTGCGGGCGGGTACTGGCCTACGGTCACGCGCGGTCGGGGGACCGGATCGCGATCGCCGCCTATCTCGGGGACGGAAGCGGATTCGACAAGGCTGTCACCGAGTTCGCCGAGTCCTACGCCGACCGCACCACCCGTGACCACGCGGCCCTGCGCGAGGCCGTCGCCGACGGCCGGATCACCGCGCAGTTCGGAATGTGAACGTCGTGGACGTCGCGGACGTCGGTGACGACGCGAGCTCTTCTCGCGGCCGGTGGCTCGCCCGCGCTGCCTTCGCGGCCGCTTTCGGCGCGGCCGCGGGACCGATCGCGATCGCCGGGGTGCTGAGCACCGTCACGCTGCTGGTGGTGGGGATCGGCGGTGTCGCGGCGACGGTGGCGGCGGCGTACTGGGCTCTCACCAGTCGCGGTGTGCTGCGGGCGATCTCGTTCGCCCTCACGGTGCTGGTGCCGGTCGTCGTGCTCGTCCTCTTCCTCCGGGCGGGCCTGTTGTGGGTGGTGGTCCTGTCGTACGCGCTGGTGCTGGTGGCCGTTGCGTGTGCCCGGGCCGCGCTGGTGGGCCGGCGCGACGACGATGCGCCGCCCGAGGTTGCCATACCTGCCCCTCGTCGTGCCTTCCTGCTGATGAACCCGCGTTCGGGTGGAGGCAAGGTCGAGCGATTCGGATTGCAGCGCAAGGCCGAAGACCTCGGAGCCGAGGTCGTTCTGCTCGAGGGAGCGGAGGAAGTCGATGTCGTCGAACTGGCCCGGCAGGCGGTCGACCGTGGCGCCGATCTGCTCGGGGTCGCCGGCGGCGACGGCACGCAGGCGCTCGTGGCAGCCGTCGCGGCCGAGCGCGACGTGCCGTTCCTGGTGATCAGCGCGGGGACGCGCAACCACTTCGCGCTCGATCTCGGGCTGGACCGGGACGACCCCGCCACCTGCCTGGAAGCGCTGGTCGACGGCGTCGAGGTGCGCGTGGACCTCGGCTGGATGAACGGGCTGCCGTTCGTCAACAACGCCTCCTTCGGGGTGTACGCCGAACTGGTGCGGAGCCCGGCCTATCGTGACGACAAGGCGGGAACCGTGCTGCAGCTGATGCCGGACCTGCTCGACCGGCACCGCGGCGACCGGCTCAGCGTCGAGATCGGTGAACTCGAGGTGGACGGTCCACAGGCAGTCCTGGTGAGCAACGGCCCCTACCGGACCGGTGACTTCGTGGGACTGGGCCGGCGGGAGCGCCTCGACGACGGTGTTCTCGGTGTCGTCACGATGTCGGTGGACAGTGCTCGGGAGGCGGTCGGCCTGCTGCAGGGCGGTCACACACAGCTGTACCGGCTGGCGGCGTGGCCCACCGGGTCTCGATGAGCCCCGGTGGGCCGGTGCGCTACCGGCCGACGAGTTCGAGTGCCAACCGCACGTAGAGATTCACTTCCTCCACCGCGTACAGGATGGCGATCTCGGCGCTGTCGCCGTGCTCGCTCCGCGCCGTCAAGGAGATGCGAGGCGGCTCGGCCTCGGTGTGAAGGGTGAGATCGCTCCGACGGTTTCTGCTCATCCGCTCGAACGCCTCGGCCCACTCGGGCCGGATGACGCCGTCGAGTTCGGCGTCGACACGAACCATGTCGCCCGACGCTGTCGAGACGACGTTGCTGACCTTGACCGGAGCCCACCGATGTTCGGTGGCCCGCGACTGCTGGCCCATTGCCACCCTCACTTCTGATCAGGTTGACCAGTCACCATATCCGACTTCGGTGCGAATGCAACCAAGCGTCATCGCAGGTCACAGCGCTGTCGTCGGGTCGGCGCGGACCTGCGCGCGAAACGCTCTCCCGAAACTGCAACACGTTCTACCCTGGGCTTGCCGGTACCGGTGCATCGTCGCGAGGGGGAGAGATGACGCTCGACGTGAGTTACGAGGGCACCAAGAGGGAGTTGGGCACGGACGACGGGGTCCTCCGCTACCACGTGGCCGGTGCCGAGGATGCGCCGCCGCTGCTCCTGCTGCACGGTTCCGGACCCGGTGTGTCCGGCTGGCGCAACTACCGCGGCAATCTCGGGGTCTTCGCCGAGCACTATCGCTGCTACATTCTCGAGTTTCCGGGGTTCGGCGTGAGCGACCCGACCGAGGGGCATCCGGTTCTCGCGGCGGGCTCGGCGGTCACCCGGTTCATGGACGCGCTCGGGATCGAGACCGCCGCGATGGTCGGCAACTCGATGGGTGGGATCGTCGCCGTCAATCTCGCGATCCACGACCCGGTCCGGGTCGGCAAGCTGATCACGATCGGCGGGGTGGGGCCGCACATCCTGAGCCCCGATCCCAGCGAGGGCCGGCGGTTGTTACACGACTTCGTAGCCGACCCGTCGAAGGAGAATCTCGCACGCTGGCTGCGGGGCATGGTCCACGACCCCGAGGTCGTCACCGAGCAGCTGATCGAGGAGCGCTGGGACGCAGCCCGCGACCCGGCGTCGCTCGACGCGGCACGGGTCATGTACGGCGCAGAATCCTTTGCCCTGCAGCAGCAATCACTGCTCCGGTCCGGACGCCCGCCGTACTGGGCGATGATGCACAAGGTGTCGTGTCCGACGATGCTGACGTGGGGTCTGGACGACCGGATGAGCCCGCCCGACATGGGGATGGCGTCGATGCGTCTCATTCCGAACGCCGAACTACGGATCTTCCCCAAATGTGGGCACTGGGTGATGATCGAAGCGAAGACCGCATTCGAGCGCTCGGTGCTCGAATTCCTGCAGCGCTGACAGCGGACAGCGCTCGTCGTCGGTGGTCGGTGAGGAGGCGGCCGTGGCGGAGGATCGGGGCGCGCGTTCCGGATCCTCCACGGCATCGTTTCCATCTGGCAACGGCAGGTCGTGCCGAGGGAGTGTTCTACGACGAGCCCTGAGGGCGGTGTGACACCGCCCCGGGCGGGCCGTCCTGGTCAGGTCCGGAGGATCCTGCTCGCGTGACGGATTTCCGGCACCCCGATGATCCTCACCGCCAGCGCGAATGCCGCGATTCCGGTGAGAGTTCCGGCGGCCAGGGCCAGGGCCGCGCCCGTTCGCGGTTCGGCGAGGGCGGTCTCCGTCGAGTGGGTGACCACGAAGCCGACGGCTCCTGCGATGAAGGCGGCCGCGACGACCCGGATCGTGGTGTCGCGCACGTGGTGGAAGCCCAACAGTCCGTAGCGCCGCCGGAGCAGAACATGTCCGATCACCGCGCCGACGACGTAGGAGACGGAGCCGGCGACGCAGAGCATGACGACCACACCTTGATCGGGGAGCGTCGCCGTGGACACCCCGATGACGGCGATCTTCGTCGTGACCATGCCGATGTTCACCATCGCCGGAGTTCGAGTGTCGTTGTCTGCGTAGAAGACGCGCAGCTGGAGCATCACGATCGCGAACGGCGCCAGCCCGAACGCCGAGACCGCCAGGGCCGTACCGATCAGGCGTGCGTCGGACGGATCGACGCGGCCGACGAAGATGACCGTCGACAGCGTGGGTCCGAGGACGGTCAACGCGACCGCGGCCGGAATCAGGGCGACCACGGAGTAGCGGGCCCCGCGTCCCAGGTCGGCCAGGACAGCGGTGCGATCGTGTTCGGCAACCGCACGGGCGATGCGTGGCATCAGGATCGTCACCAGGGACACACCCAGGATCCCGTACGGAACCTGGAACAGCAGGTCCGCGTACATGTAGGTCGACACGCCGCCGTGGCTGAACGCGACCCGCAACACCACTGCCACACCGATCTGGCTGGTGGCGACGTAGACGAGAACCCACCCGATCAGGGGCAGCGCGGAGCGGACCGGTCGCCAGGTGTAGGGGACGATGCGGACCCGCCACCGCCAGCGGAACCCATTGCGTCGCAACGCGACCACGATCACCGCCGACTGGAACACTATGCCCAGTGTGGTACCCACGCCGAGGACCAGCACTTGAGATGAGGTCATGGACTGCGGTGTGAGCGTCACCGGCCCCGGCAACAGGACGAAGACCCCGACCGTGAGGAGAACGACGATGTTGTTGACCACCGGCGCCCACGCCCCCGGTCCGTAGACACCACGCACGTTCAGCACGGCCGTCAGCAGCGCGGCCAAGCCGTAGAAGAAGATCTCCGGAAGCAGTAGATAGGCGAAGATGGTCGTCAGACCGCGTTGGGCGGGATCGTCCACGAAGGTGGACGCCAGCAGCGGGGCGCACAGGACGGCGAGCAGCGTGACCGCGGCCATCCCGACCGTGGCGGCCGCGACGAGTCGCTGAGTGAACTCGAGATCGTTCTGCCCTCCACGCAACCGCGACCGCGTGAGTACCGGTATCAGCACGCTCGTCAGTACTCCGCCGAGAAGAAGCGCGTACACCATGTTGGGGAAGCTGTTCGCGCCGTTGTACGAATCGGCGACCATGGCCGTGCCCAGTACCGCAGCCAGGGCGGCACTGCGAACGAAACCCGTCAGCCGGCTGGCCGTGCCGGCGACCGCGACTCGTCTCCCCGCCCGCGCAGTTCCGTGTTCCGGCTCATCGTCATGTCTGCGATGTCTCCCCACCGTCCCAGGTTCTCACAGCAGAGTCGGCGCGATCATCGACCGAAAGACTGCGATCTCGCGGCGCTACCCCTGCGGGTCGACCCCGTGGACGATGCCCCATCGAGGCGGTGGCAGCATGATCAGCCGCACCTTGCCCACCACGTTCGCGACCGGTACGGCGCCGTGGAGGTCGTCGTCCATGTGGAAACAGGAATCCTTCGAATTGGCGCGGTTGTCGCCCATCACCCACACGCTGGACTTCGGTACGGTCACCGGACCGAAGTACTTCCCGTGGCACGGGGCGCTGTTGCCGGGGGAGATCCGGTTGTCGACGTACGGCTCGTCCAGGGTTTCGCCCTCCACCTTCACCCCGCTGTCGCCGGGAAGACCTGGGAAGACACTGCACCGTTTGACCGGCCACCGCCACCACCCGCTTCACGAGGTTGTTCTGGTCCGGTGGTGCAAACCCGACGGCGGCGCCGGCGTTCTGGACCTCCCCGCAGGATCGAGTTGTCCGAGCCCGGGAGCGGTACTCCGTGTTCCATGACGGCGGACCCTCGAACACCACGACGTCACCTGGTTTCGGGTCGCCGAACCGATAGGTGATCCTGTCGACGACGATCCGATCGCCGGTGCATCCGTCGCAGCCGTGCAGCGTCGGCTCCATCGACTCCGACGGGATGAAGTAGATCCGGCCCACGAACATCTGCAGTAGAAGAATCAGCGCGACGACGACCGCCACGAGAATCGGAATCTCGCGTCGAAGAGATCGGCTCCGGGGTTTCGGTGCCCCGATTCCTCCGAGTCGAAACCAGGTTCGGCCACAGATCGAACCTGTTTCAGGATCGGCGCTGGTCGTCCTGCGCTTGCGCCGTGTGCACACCAATCGCAACCGCGCCGCGAGGCAATCGGCGTCAACGGCGCATAACGCGGGGAAGCGCAGGTCGGTCGGAGGCGCGGTCTACCCTGAACCCATGTCTGTTCGCACTGCTCTCGTTCCCGGAACCGTCTCACCCGTCCTCGACGTCCCCAAGGGCATCGAGCGCCCCGAGTACGTGTGGAAGGCGACGGCCCGCGAGGGCAAGGAGCCGTGGGTGCAGACGCCGGAGACCATCGAGAAGATGCGGGTGGCGAGCAAGATCGCTGCTCAGGCGCTGCAGGAGGCCGGCAAGGCCGTCGCGCCGGGCGTCACCACCGACGAGCTGGACCGCATCGCGCACGAGTACATGTGCGATCACGGCGCCTACCCGTCGACGCTGGGCTACCGCGGCTTCCCGAAGTCGTGCTGCACGTCGCTCAACGAGGTCATCTGCCACGGGATCCCCGACTCGACCGTGGTCCAGGACGGCGACATCGTCAACATCGACGTCACCGCTTTCATCGACGGCGTGCACGGCGACACCAACGCGACGTTCCTCGCCGGCGACGTCTCCGAGGAGAACCGCTTGCTGGTCGAGCGCACCCGCGAGGCCACGATGCGCGCGATCAAGGCCGTCAAGCCGGGCCGCGAACTCAACGTCATCGGACGCGTCATCGAGTCGTACGCCAACCGCTTCGGCTACGGCGTCGTGCGCGACTTCACCGGCCACGGCATCGGCGAGACCTTCCACAACGGACTGGTGATCCTGCACTACGACCAGCCCAACGTCGACACGATCATCGAGCCCGGCATGGTGTTTACGATCGAGCCGATGATCAACCTCGGCACCGTCGACTACGACATCTGGGAGGACGGCTGGACCGTCGTCACCAAGGATCGCAAGTGGACCGCCCAGTTCGAGCACACCATCGTCGTCACCGACGAGGGCAACGAGATCCTCACGCTGCCGTGACCGCGGCGCTGACCGGCGCGCTGCTGGTCGCCGGCACCACGTCCGACGCCGGCAAGAGCGTCCTCGTCGCCGGGCTGTGCCGGATGCTGGCGCGGCGCGGGGTGAAGGTGGCGCCGTTCAAGGCGCAGAACATGTCGAACAACTCCGTGGTCACGCTCGACGGCGGGGAGATCGGCCGCGCGCAAGCGCTGCAGGCGCGGGCCTGCGGGCTCGAGCCGAGCGTGCGGTTCAACCCGGTGCTGCTCAAGCCCGGCGGCGACCGCACCTCGCAGCTCGTCGTCCGAGGCAAGGCCGTCACCACCGTCGGCGCCCGCGACTACATCACCCACCGGGAATGGCTGCGGGAGATCGTCGCCGACGAACTGGCGTCGCTGCGTGCCGAGTTCGACGTCGTGATCTGCGAGGGTGCGGGCTCGCCCGCCGAGATCAACCTGCGGGCCACCGACCTCGCGAACATGGGGCTGGCGCAGGCCGCGCAGCTGCCGGTGATCGTGGTCGGTGACATCGACCGTGGGGGAGTGCTGGCGCACCTGTTCGGCACCGTCGCGGTGCTCTCGCCCGAGGATCAGGCGCTGATCGCCGGGTTCGTGATCAACAAGTTCCGCGGCGACGTGAGCCTGCTCGAACCCGGGCTCGAGCAACTGGGCGCCCTCACCGGGCGTCCCACGCTCGGCGTCATCCCGTTCGCCGAGGACCTGTGGCTCGACGCCGAGGACTCGCTGGGCGTGGTCGGCGATGCGGCCGTCGGGCGGCCCGGCTCGCCGGCCGGCGACGAGTGGTTGCGGGTGGCCGCTATCCGGCTGCCGCGCATCTCCAACTCCACCGACGTCGAGGCCCTCGCGTGCGAGCCCGGCGTGTCGGTGCATTGGGTGAGCGAGCCGTCGCGTCTGGCCGACGCAGACCTCGTCGTGGTGCCCGGCAGCAAGTCGACCGTGACGGACCTGGAGTGGTTGCGGCGCAACGGTATCGGCGATGCCCTCGTCCGCCGGGCGGAGGCCGGCGGCGCGATCCTCGGCATCTGCGGCGGCTACCAGATGCTCGGCGCGGTCATCGACGACGGCGTCGAGTCCGGTCTCGAGTCGGTGCCCGGACTGGGCCTGCTGGACCTCGAGATCGAGTTCGCCGCCGACAAGGTGCTCGCCCAGGTCGAGGGCGACGCGGCCGGAATTCCCGTGCGTGGCTACGAGATCCATCATGGACGCGTCCGGCGCAACGGCGACGCGCCGCTGCTCAGTGGCGCGGACGGCTCCAAGGAGGGCAGCGTCCGGGGGAGTGTCCGAGGCACCCACTGGCACGGACTGCTCGAGAGCGACGACTACCGGCGGCGCCTGCTGACCGAGGTCGCCGAGACGGCCGGCCGGACCGGGTTCCGCGTCGCACCCGACACCGACGTCGCGCGGGTGCGGGAGGCGCAATTGGATCTGCTGGCCGATCTCGTCGAACGACACCTGGACGTCGACGCGCTCGACGCGCTGCTGGAAGGCGGCGCGCCGAGCGGAATGCCGACGATCAGGTCGTCGTTCGCCTGAGGACCGCCCAGGTAGCGGCGATCGCCGCGACGGAGGCGGCCAGCGGAACCACCGCGAGCACCATCGCCCGGGGCGCGTCGACGAACCAGGATCCGATCGCCGGCCACCAGCGTGCCCACGTGATGACGACGGCGGCGAGGCCCAGCGCCCCGACCGTGCCGATGCCCGCGATGAGGAAACCCAGGGTCCGCCAGCGCTGGTACACCGCGCCCAGCAGCATCGAGATCGACGTGGTGAGCAGCAGGCTCGCGAACAGCGTGACGGTCTGCAGCACAGCTGAATCGGTCGCGTAGCGGAGGACGCCGAACATGCGCATCCGGACGCCCCATCCGCCGGTCGCGGCCTCGATCACCGACAGCAGTTGCAGCACCGCGGCGAAGGCGATCGACTGGACCACCGCGACGACGGTGGTCGAGGTGAAGAACTGACGCCGCGTCACGCTCAGTCCCAGCGCGAACGGGAACGTCTGCGTCATCGCCTGCGCGTAGAACGCCACGACGAAGCCGTACAGCGCGAGCACGGCGCCGGTGCCGTGGAGTTCGTCGCCGGAGTCGATCAGTGCGAAGATCGTGAGGTTGATGGCGAAGGTGACGGCGAGGATGGCGGCGGGTGCGGCCAGCAGCAGCGGCCACGACACCACGTGGAGCCGACAGACCGCCGGCAGGCGCCGGGTGCCGGTGGGGAC
Organism: Prescottella sp. GW823-FHT02E09; assembly: GCF_058797375.1. NCBI lineage: Bacteria > Bacillati > Actinomycetota > Actinomycetes > Mycobacteriales > Nocardiaceae > Rhodococcus > Prescottella sp. GW823-FHT02E09. The sequence continues at coordinate 664,422 of NZ_JBXAJP010000002.1, read as the reverse complement.
GGGCGCCGGTGCGGTGGTCAGGGTGGCGGCGGTCATGATCGGGTCTCCTTGCCGGTGTCGGTTCGGCTGTCGAGTGCATTGCGAATCGTGATCTGCTGCAAGGAAACCGGAGAAAGTTCGATGTCGGATCGCGCCGCCTCGGCGCGGTCCGCCGCTGTGACGGTGCCCCGCAGGGTCGCGCGAGCGAAGCCGCCGATGTCCTCGCGGTGCAGGACCGTCCTGCCCACGGCGAAGGCGTCGATCGCGGTGGCCCGACCGCTGGCCAGCACGTGCCGGCTGCGCAGGTCGTCCGAGTCGGCGTCGGTCGCGACGCGGCCGCCGCCGATGACGATGACGTGTTCGAGCAGGTCGGCGACCTCGTCGATCAGGTGCGTGGACAGCACGACCGTGCGCGGATGGTCCGCGTAGTCGGCGAGCAGCCTGTCGTAGAACAGTTGTCGCGCTACCGCGTCCAGCCCCAGGTACGGCTCGTCGAACAGTGTCAGCGGGGCGCGGGACGCCAGCCCGATGACGATACCGAGTGCCGAGGTCATGCCGCGCGAGAGCTTCTTGACGCGGCGATTCCCGGGTAGCTGGAAGTCGTCCATCAGCCGGTCGGCGAACGCGCCGTCCCACCCCGGCAGCAGGAGTTCCGCCGCCGACAGGACGTGCTTGACCTTCAGGTCGTCCGGGTACTTCTGGCTCTCCTTGACGAAGCACAGGTTCTGCAGGACGTCGGCGTTCTCGAACGGTGCGCCGCCGAACGCGCTCACCTCCCCAGTGCTCGGCAGTTCCTGGCCGGTGAGGATTTTCATCAGTGTGGTCTTGCCCGCTCCGTTGCGGCCGAGCAGCCCGTAGATCTTCCCCGCCTGCAGCTCGAACGAGACGTCCTCGAGGGCGGTGACGTCGCCGTACCGTTTCCCGATCGCCCGCACCGAGACGATGGTGTCCCGGTCGATGTCCGTGATGGTCATGGACGTTCCTCCCACTTGTCCAGCATGGATTTCAGCTCGGCGACGCTCATTCCGAGCTTGTCCGCCTCGCGGACGAGTGGCGCTACGTACTGCGCCGCGAACTGTTCGCGCCTGCGGAACCGGAGCGCGTCCCGTGCGCCCGTGGTGACGAACATGCCGATACCCCTTCTCTTGTAGAGGATTCCGTCGGCGACAAGTTGGTTGAGCCCCTTTGCCGCGGTCGCCGGGTTGATCCGATGGAAGGCCGCCAGTTCGTTGGTCGACGGGGCCTGCGACTCCTCCGGCAGTGAACCGTCGATGATCGCGTTCTCGACGAGCCCCGCGATCTGCTGGAAGAGGGGCCTGCCCTCCTCGTTCAGCACCGCGCCCCGCCCGTCGCGAGGCTGGTTGGTTCATTACTCATGTAATGAACCATAGAGCCGGAGTGGTCGGGGGTCAACCCGATCGCTCCGGGCGGGCGGCGGTTTCGCGCGTTCGGCACGGAAGGGCGGCCCCGGCACCTAAAATCCGGAGCGGTGCCGAACGGCCTGGACATTCGCGATGACGGGAGCCGACATGCGCAGCAGATTCGATGCCGGGACGGGGATTCGTATCGCGTGCGGCGCTCTGGTCGCGACGCTCGCTCTCGCCGGGTGTGGCTCCGGTGATTCGGGATCCGACGAGACCACATCCGCCGGTGTGTCGTCGAGCACGACGTCGGCCGCGGCCACCACCACGGCGCTGCAGAAGGTCGACGCTGCCATGCTGAACGACGTCGTCGCCGACGTTGCGAAGGAGTTGCAGATCCCCGGCGCGGTCGCGATCCTCGAGATGCCCGGCGGTGATTTCACGGTGAAGTACGGGACCGGGACGCTCGGTGAAACGGCGGCGGTGGACACGGTCGAGCACATCCGCATCGGCTCCAACACCAAGACCATGACCGGCACCGTCATCCTGCAGCTCGTCCAGGAGGGCAAGATCGCGCTGACGGATCCGGTCTCGAAGTTCCGGCCCGACGTCCCGAACGGCGACAACATCACGATCGAGCAGTTGCTCGACATGCGTAGCGGCCTGTTCAACTACACCGAGACCGCCGAACTCAACGAGACCCTCGACAACGAGCCGCAGATGCAGTGGAAGCCGGACGACCTGCTGGCACTCGGGTTCGCGAATCCGCCGTACTTCCCGCCGGGGCAGGGGTATCACTACTCCAACACCAACATCGTGCTGCTGGGTCTGATCGCAGAGAGCCTGGACGGCAAGCCGTTGCCACAGATCTTCCAGTCGCGGCTGTTCGGTCCGCTGGGGCTGACCGGAACCTCGTTCCCGGACACCGCAGACAGCTCGATTCCCGCGCCGCACTCGCAGGGTTACGTGTACGGGACGAACATGGACACGTTGACCGATCCGGCGCTGCCGGCGGACATGCAGGCCGCCGCGAAGGACGGAACCCTGCAGCCGAACGACGTCACCGAAGTCAACCCGTCGTGGGCATGGGCGGCCGGCGCCGGCATCTCGACCGCGGACGACCTCGTGACATGGGTGCAGGCGTTGGTGGGTGGGAAACTGCTGGGCTCCGACCTCCAAGCGCAGCGGCTCGCGAGTGTGCAGCCGACGAGTCAGGACAGTGCATCGGCCCAATACGGTTGGGGCATAGCGAAAATGGGTCCGATGTTCGGGCACACCGGCGAGCTGCCGGGATTCAACTCCTTCATGGGGCACGACCCCGAGAACAAGGTGACGCTGGTGGTGTGGGCCAACCTGGCCCCGGCCGCGAACGGGCAGGACCCGGCGACCAGCATGGCGAGGGAGATCATCGGCAAGATCTATCCCGGATAGGTGTCCGATTCCGTGACGTGGATCGCGTACCGTTTCCAGCCATGGAGTCGACGCGTGTTGAGGTGGGAAACGGGACCTGGACGGTCCGTATCGGTGGGCCCGAGAGCCGGCACACGGTCCTCTTGCTGCCCGATGCGGGCGATTCGGCCGACGTCTTCGACGCCGTCTGTGCGCGCCTGCACGACTCCGATCTGCGAACCGTCGTGCCCGAGAACGTCGACGGACTCGACGAGCCGTCGGTCATCGCGATGCTCGACGAGCTGAAGCTGCCGTGGGTCAACCTCGTCGGCTCCGGGTCGGGCGCCGAGCTGGCGTGGCTGCTGGCGGCCAAGACGTTCGGCCGGTTCGCGAGCCTCGTCGTCGCCGATCGTGGCCACCCCGCGGTGCCGGGTGCGGACGGGTCCGTCCGGGATGCGGCATGTCCCGCCGTCGAACTGCCGACCACCGTCGTCGTGGGCACCTCGCTCGGACGCCCCTGCGCGGACGCGAGCGGGCGGTACGCGTACTCGGAGTTCCGGATCGTCCAGCTCGACGGCATCGACAACGTCCCCGCCGACGCGGCCCCGGAGCTGGCCAGCGAGATCGTCCTCCGCACCAGTTCCTGGTGACGGCCCGGCGCGCGGGGTGATCGGCGGATGCCGGTGGGAGGTTTCTAGACTCCTCCGGTGCACGACACCGCTACCGCCCCGCCCGACGTCACCTCCGTTCGTGTCGCGCTGCGGACCCCGCGACGCCTGACCACCGAGGTGCTGGCCGGCCTGGTCACGTCCCTCGCGCTGATCCCCGAGGTGATCTCGTTCGCGGTCATCGCGGGCGTGGATCCCGAGGTGGCGCTGTACACCTCGTGCATCATGGCGATGACGGTCGCGTTCGTCGGTGGCCGGCCCGCGATGGTCTCCGCCGCCGCGGGCGCGACGGCGCTGGTGGTGGCGCCACTGGTCGCCTCCCACGGCATCGACTACCTGATAGCCGCGGTGTGGGTGGCCGGCGCGTTGCAGATCCTCTTCGCCGGCGCCGGTCTGGCGAAGCTGGTGCGGTTCATCCCGCGGTCGGTGATGATCGGCTTCGTCAACGCCCTCGCGATCCTCATCTTCAGCGCCCAGCTGCGGCATCTGTTCGACGTGCCGTGGCTCGTCTATCCGCTCGTCGCGGCCGGTCTGGCGATGATCGTTTTCGTACCCCGGCTGACGAAAGCCGTTCCGGCACCGCTGATCGCGATCGTCGTCCTGACCGGTGTAGTCGCCCTGTTCCACCTGGACGTGCCCGACGTCGCCGATCAGGGCGAACTTCCGTCGGGACTGCCCACCTGGATGATCCCCGACGTGCCGCTCACGTGGGAGACGCTGACGATCATCGCGCCGTTCGCCCTCGGCCTCGCGCTGGTCGGACTGCTCGAGTCGCTGCTCACCGCCAAACTCGTCGACGACATCACCGACACCCCCTCGGACAAGACCCGCGAGGCCTGGGGGCAGGGCGTCGCCAACGCCGCGGGCGCGTTGTTCGGTGGTATGGGTGGCTGCGCGATGATCGGCCAGACGATGATCAACGTGAAGGAGGGGCGGGCCCGCACCCGTATCTCCACCTTCCTCGCCGGCGCCTTCCTGCTGGTGCTGTGTGTGACCGTCGGCGACGTCGTCGGGGCGATCCCGATGGCGGCGCTGGTCGCGGTGATGGTGGTGATCGCGGTGACGACCTTCGACTGGCGCAGCATCGCGCCCCGCACGCTGAAGATGATGCCGCGCAGCGAAACCCTCGTGATGCTGGTGACCGTGGCCGGCACGCTCGCGACCGAGAACCTCGCCGTCGGCGTCATCCTCGGAGTGCTGACCGCGACGGTGGCGTTCGCCCGGCGCGTCGCCCACCTGACCGGGGTCGAAGTCTCCGACGAGGGTGGGGAGCGGATCTACACGATCTCGGGTCAGTTGTTCTGGGCGTCGAGCAACGATCTGGTGCACCGGTTCGACTACGACGGTGACCCGGACTCGGTGGTCATCGACCTCACCGGCGCCGAGGTGTGGGATGCCTCGACGGTGGCCACGCTCGACGCGGTGCAGCGCAAGTACGCCGCGAAGGGGACGTCCGTGCGCGTCGTGGGCCTCGACGGGGCGAGCCTGCACCGGCTCGAGCAGCTGTCCGGCAAGCTCGGCTAGATCGCGCGGGAATGCCGCCGGCGACCGTTCGTCTCACGGATGTCGCCGTTCGTCGCCATGCGTATACGTTCGATTTGATCGCGGGGCGGAAAGCGCGTTAACCTCCTGGAACGAACACGCCGAATCGGGTGTGTCGATTCTCGATCTCGTCCGGGAAGGACCTCGATGCGCGGCACTGCAGCCACCGCCACCGTGATGCGAATGCGTCACGCGTGTTGTCGCTGCATGCGCGTGAGCTGAGACGAGATCCCCGCGCGACGGCACCCTCGAAGGCCGTCCCGCATCCCCGTGCTGATTTTTCCCACCGGGCACCGAAACGTCGCAGCGTGAGTTATCCGCCGGTGCCCGTGGGGAAAGGATCTGTTCCATGCCCGCACATGCTCTCCCGATCATCGATCTGGAAAACCTCGACGTCGACGCGCTCCGTAAGGTCACCCACGAGATCGGGTTCTTCTACCTGACCGGGCACGGCATCGATCAGCAGCTCACCGACAACCTGATCGCCACCTCCCGCGAGTTCTTCGCCCTGCCCGAGGCGGACAAGCTCGAGATCGAGAACAGCAACTCGCCCCATTTCCGCGGCTACACCCGTGTCGGCGGCGAGCGCACCCAGGGCTACATCGACTGGCGTGAGCAGCTCGACATCGGACCCGAGCGGCCCGCGGTCGACCCGATCGACCCCGACCGCCCCTGGGACGTGCTGCACGGCCCCAACCTGTGGCCGACACGCGTGCCGCAGCTGCGCGAACTGGCGCTCGAATGGTCGGCTCAGGCGCAGACCGCCGGGCTCCGCCTGATCAGTGGCTGGGCGCAGTCGCTCGGCGCACCCGCGGACTTCTTCGACACCGCCTTCGCCGACCCCGATCCGCTGCTGAAGATCGCCCGCTACCCGGGCCACGACGGTTCGGTCACCGACCAGGGGGTCGGCAGCCACAAGGACGTCGGGGCGCTGACCCTGCTCTACCCGGAGCCCAGCAGTACCGGATTCCAGGTGGAGACCGACGGCGGATGGCTCGACGTCGCACCGATCCCCGGGCACCTGCTCGTCAACATCGGCGAGTTGCTCGAGGTCGCCACCGGCGGCTACCTCAAGGCCACCGTGCACCGGGTGTTGCCGCCGGCCGCCGGCACCGACCGTGTCTCGCTGCCGTTCTTCCTCAACCCCGGCTACGACCATGCGCTGCCCACCGTGCCGCTGTCACCCGAGCTGTCCGCGGAGGCCGCCGGTGTCGGTCCCGACCAGCACGGTGGCACCCTGCACGCCCGCTACGGGCTCAACGCCCTCAAGTCGCGTCTGCGCGCCCATCCCAACGTCACCGAGCGGTACCACCGCGACCTGCTCGACCTGCCCGCCCTGCGCGGCTGACCATCTCGACCCGATCGGAAGGTACCTCCCAATGTTCTTGCGCCGCACTGCTGTCCTGTCCGCCGCCGCCCTGCTCACCGTGGGCCTGGCTGCGTGCTCCTCGGGAGGTGACGGGGAGAAGTTGGTGATCTCCGCCTCGACCACCCCGCACGTGGAGATCCTCGAGCACATCGCCGACTCCGGCGCCCTCGGCGACGTCAAGCTCGACATCAAGCCGGTCACCGGTGAGATCGACCCCAACGAACTGCTCGTCGCCGGCGACGTGAAGGTCAACTACTTCCAGCACGCCCCGTATCTCGCGGACTGGCAGAAGCAGAAGGGCGTCGACGACCTGGTCGCGGTCGCCGACGTCCACCTCGAGCCGATGGGCCTGTACTCCGAGAAGGTCACCGCGATCGACCAGATCGCCGACGGTTCGACCATCGCTCTGCCCAAGGACACGACCAACTTCTCGCGCGGGCTGTACCTGCTCGAGTCGGCCGGACTGATCGAGATGGACGTGCCGTTCGCCGACGCCAACCTGTCGGTCGTGACCCAGAAGAACATCAAGGCCAACCCGAAGAACCTGAAGTTCGTCGAGATCGAGCGTTCGCAGATCGCCCGCAACCTGGGCGACCCGCAGATCACCGCTGCGATCATCAATTCGAACTACGCGCTCGAGGCCGGTCTGAATCCGATCGACGACTCGCTCATCGCGGAGAAGGCGGAGGGTAACCCGTTCGCGAACCTGCTCGTCGTCCGCGCCGCCGACGAGAACGACCCCGGCGTCCGGGCCCTCGCCGACGCCCTCGAGTCGCCGGAAACCGCCGCCTGGATTCAGGAGAACTACTCCGGCGCGGTCATCCCGGTCCACGCGGGCAGCTGATGATCACCGTCGAGAATCTGGTCAAGACCTTCCCCGCCGCCGCCGGCGCGGGGGAGGTCTCGGCCCTGCGTGGCATCGACCTCGAGATCGCCGACGGAGAGATCTTCGGCATCGTCGGGCCGTCGGGTGCCGGCAAGTCGACGCTGCTGAGGTGCCTGAACCTGCTCGAGCGCCCCACCAGTGGGCGCATCGTGCTCCGCGGCGACGACGTCTCGCAGCTCACCGGAGCCGGTCAGCGGCAGGCGCGCCGCCGCATCGGCACCGTGTTCCAGCAGTTCAACCTGCTGCACTCGCGGACCGTCCGAGCAAACATCGAGTTCCCGCTCGAACTGGCCGGGCTGGACCGCAGGCAGCGCCGGGCCCGTGCCGACGAGCTGATCGAATTGGTCGGTCTCGCGGGGAAGGAGAAGGCGTTCCCGTCGCAGCTGTCGGGCGGTCAGCAGCAGCGCGTGGGCATCGCGCGGGCGCTGGCGTCCGAGCCCGACGTGCTGTTGTGCGACGAGGCGACCAGTGCGCTCGACCCCGATACCACCGATCAGGTGCTCGACCTGCTCGCCGAACTGAATCGCAGGATCGGCGTCACCGTCGTGCTCATCACCCACGAGCTGGGTGTGCTGCGCCGCATCTGCACCTCCGCCGCCCGGCTGGAGGACGGCCGGATCGCGGAGACCGGACGGATCCTCGACCTGGTCGGTACGCCCGGCTCGGTGCTCGGCGCGGCGATCGTCCCGGTCGGGGACGACCCGTCCGCCGGGGACGACGCCGACACGGCGATGGTCACCACGATCGGTGACGAGGCCCACGGACCGTGGCTCGCGCAGCTGGTGCGCAAGCTCGACGTCGACATCTCCGTGGTCGGCGGTCGCGTCGAACAGGTCTCCGGCGTCACGGTCGGCCGACTGCGTCTGCGTTTCGGTCCGGACGTGAACCGGCCCGACGTCGAGGCGTTCGTGGAGGCCCAGCCGGGCACGACCCTGGCCTGGGGTGCAGGACCGGAATCGACCGGCGCAGTGACCCAGGGAGTGACCGCATGAACAAGCTGACCTGGTACGACTCGCTCCCCGAGGTGTGGGAGGCGACGCAGGAAACCCTGTACATGGTGGGAATCTCGTTCGTGCTCACGGTGCTCGGCGGCGTCGTGCTCGGCGTGGTGCTGCACGTGACCTCGCCGAGCGGCCTGTGGCCGCAGCGCGCCGTCAACGCGGTGCTCGGCGCGATCGTCAACGTCTTCCGCTCGCTGCCGTTCCTCATCCTGATGATCGCGCTGATCGGTGTGACGCGATTGATCGTCGGCACCGCGATCGGACCGACAGCCGCGATCGTGCCGCTGACGATCGGTGCGATCCCGTTCTACGCGCGCGTCGTCGAGTCGGCGCTGCGCGAGGTCCCCGTCGGCCGAGTCGAGGCCGCGCAGGCGATGGGCGCGAGCAACGGCCAGATCGTCCGCAAAGTGCTCCTGCCGGAATCGGTCTCGGCGTTGATCGCCGGTGCCACCCTGACCGTGGTCCTGCTGGTCGGCTACTCCGCGATGGCCGGCGTCATCGGCGGCGGCGGACTCGGCGACTTCGCGATCGTCTACGGCTACCAGCGCTTCAACACGCCGGTGCTGCTCGTCGCGGTCGTCGTGCTCATCGTCCTGGTGCAGATCCTGCAGTCCATCGGCGACGGCGTCGTCCGGGCGTTGAGACACCGCAAGTAGCCCTCGACGGCAAAGCCGATCCTGAAGGATTCCGCCCGTCCGGCGGGCGGAATCCTTCAGGATCGGCGGGGGATACGGTCAGGCTTCGACGTCGAGGACCCACGTGACGCCGAACCGATCGGTCAGCATGCCGTACAGCGGAGCCCACTGGGCGGGTGCCAACGGGACGAGTAGCGTCGCCCCCTCCGTGAGCTTCGCCCAGTAGTCCGAGATCTCCGCGGCGTCGGTACCGCGAACGGAGACGAAGAACGGAATCGTGCCCGGCTCCCACGACGTGTGGGAGGGGACGTCGTACGCCATGATGCGGAAGCCGTTGTCGGACAGAACCTGCCCCCACATCACCTGCTTCGCCTCCGCCGGTTCGGTGATGTTCCGGGCGTCGGCGTAGGTGATGACGACGACCTCCCCTCCGAAGACGGATCGATAGAACTCGAGCGCGGTCCGGGCGTCGCCGCGGAAGTTCAGGTGGGGAGTGACGTTCACGGACATTGGCGGATTCTCCTCCGGTGTGTTCCGGTCACCGGCCGTGCGCCGGTGCCGAGAGCCACGGTCGCAGCAGTAGCGGCCGGTTTCTGTCCGCCACTTGGTCTACTTTCGACGACATGTCGACGGCCACTTCGCGATCGCTTCTGCTGCTGTCGCTGCTGCAGGCGCGCAGGGACTGGCCCGGTCACCTGCTGGCCGAGAAACTCGAGGTCAGCTCGCGCACGGTGCGACGGGACGTGGATCGGTTGCGGGAGTTGGGGTACCGGATCGTCGCGCTGAAGGGGCCGGAGGGTGGGTACCGGTTGGAGGCCGGGTCGGATCTGCCGCCGCTCATGTTCGACGACGAGCAGGCGATTGCGATCGCGGTTGCTCTGCAGACCGTGTCAGCGAGTGGAACCGCGGTCACCGAGGCCTCCGAGCGGGCGTTGGCGACCGTGCGCCAGGTCCTGCCGTCGAGGCTGCGTCACCGTATCGACTCGCTGCGAATCACGGCGCTCGCGACGGCGGATGCTGCCGCCGCGGAAGTCGACCCGGACGTGCTCGTGAGTCTGACCGACGCCGTTTCGGAACGGAGTGTCCTGCGGTTCGACTACACCGCTGCCACCGGAGGCGTCGAGCGGCGTCGGGTCGAACCCCACCACGTCGTGACGGTATCGGGGCGTTGGTATCTGGTGGGTTGGGACCTCGACAAGGACGATTGGCGGATCTTCCGCGCGGACCGTGTCGACCCGCGCGTCCCGACCGGCCCGGGATTCGCTCCGCGACCGTTGCCGGCAGCAGACGTGGAAGCGTACGTCGCCGCGCGGTTCACCGGGGCCTCGGGAACGGAAGGGTGGCCGTACACCGGCGAGGTGATCCTCGGTCGATCCGCCGCGGAGATCGCTCCGTTCGTCGATGCAGGAGCGGTCGAGGACCTCGGCGGGGGACGATGCCGCGTCGTCTGCGGATCCTGGTCCTGGGAGTCGCTGGCCGCGTCGATCGGCCGGTTCGACGCCGATATCGAGGTGGTGGAACCGCTCGCTCTGCGCGCCGCGTTCGCGACCCTGGCCCGTCGCTTCGCGGACGCCGCACGGGGCACCTCCGGGTAGAGCGAGGTGTCGCGGCAGGCGAGCCGCCGCTGTCTCGTAACGTCGTCGGCGACGAGGGGAGAGGCGGGCACATGCTGAACGCGATTCGAGCGGGGTGGCTTCTGCTGGCGTGGATCTGCGCCGGGCTGGGAGTTCTGGCCGCGACGAGTTCGATGATGTCGATCACATCGTGCGAGTTGGGGTTTCCCGACGCGGGGGTCATCCGGTACCGAGTGCGAGGAATCGATCGCGCGGTACTACGGACCGCCGATCGTCGCCGCACTCGCGGTCCCGGCGGTGCTGTGTCTGCTTCCCGCCGTGGTCTTTCGGCGCCGGGTCGCGGGACTCGTCACCGCCGTCCTCGTCCTGGGCTCCTTCGGCACGTACTTCGCGTCCGCACCGCTCTTCGTTTTCGGGTACTTCATCCCGGCCGCACCGGTGGCGGTGGTGCTGGTGGGATGGCACGCGTGGCTGCCCGACCCCGTCGAACAACGCTCGCCGATCGGGTGATCGGCGAGCGTCGAGGAATCGTTCAGATGTCGAGGCCGAGCAGGGCGTTCTCGACCACCTCGGGCATCGCCGGGTGGATCCAGTACTGGCCCGTGGCCATGTCCTGCGCCGACAGGCCGAAGCTCATCGCCTGGATCAGCGGCTGGATCACGGTCGGGGCCTGCGCGCCGATCACGTGGGCGCCGAGCAGACGGCCGGTGCCGCGCTCGGCGATCACCTTGCAGAAGCCCTCGTCGTCCTCCATCGCCCAGCCGTACGCGACGTCGCCGTAGTTCTGCACCTTGACGGTGATGTCGAGACCGGCCTCGCGGGCCTGCTCCTCGGTCATGCCGACGTCGGCGATCTGCGGGTCGGTGAACACCGCGGCGGGCACGAACCGGTGGTCCGTGCGGCGCAGCCGTGAGATCGAGTGGACCGCACTGTCGTTCCAGGCGTCGTGGAGCAGGTTGTGTTGGACGACGCGCATCTCGTGGTTCGCTACGTGCTTGAGCTGGTACGGCGACGACACGTCCCCGAGCGCGAACACGCCCTCAGCGGTGGTGCGCTGGAACTCGTCGACGATGACCCGTCCGGTCTCGTCGACGGCGACACCGCCGTGGGCCGCGTCGAGCCGATCCCCGTTGGGGGTGCGGCCGACCGCGACCAGCAACTCGTCGCCGGCGACGACGGTGCCGTCGGCCAGTTCGACCTCGATGCCGTTGCCGGCGGGGCGCGCGGCGACCATCGGGTTGCTCAGGTGCACGTCCCACTTGCGGTGTGCCAGTTCGGTGAACCAGTCCGAGACGTCCCGGTCCAAGTGCCGCAGCAGCCGGTCGCTGCGGCCGATGATCGACACCTGCACGCCGAGCGCCGAGAACACGTGCGCGAATTCGGCTGCGATGAAGCCGGATCCGAGGATCACCAGCCGCTCCGGCAGTTCGGGCAGCCGCATGATGTCGTCGTTGGTGTGGAACCGGACGCCGCCGTCGAGGATCTCCTGCGGGATCACCGGCCGCGACCCGGCCGCGATCACCACCTGGTCGGCCGTGATGACCGCGCCGGTTCCGGTGTCGATGGTGCGGGGACCGACGAACCGGGCGTGCCCGCGGAACACCGTCACGTTCGCGCAGTCCTCGGCGCGGTACCGCTCGCCGCCGGCCGAGATCGGATCGATCCGGCCGAACACGCGCTTGACGATGTCGTGCCAGCGCACGTCGTCCAGGGTCGCGTCGATCCCCAGCTTGGACGACTCGGTGATCGTGCGGGCGACCTCGGCCGCGTAGACGTACATCTTGGTGGGGATGCAGCCCACGTTCAGGCATGTGCCGCCGAACGTGCTCTCCTCCAGGATCGCGACCTTCATCCCGTCGTAGCGGTCGTCGAGGATCGAGTTGCCCGATCCGCTTCCGATGATCGCGAGGTCGAAGTGGGTCGTATCGGGGTGGTTCACGCGGGGGCTCCGGACTCTCGATCGGACAGGTGATGGGCATCGAGCCAGTCGAGCCACAGATCCACCTCGGTGAACGCGGCCGCGAGCGGCTTCTCGGTGGACAGGAACACGTCGTGGCGGGCTCCGTCGATCGGCACGATCGTGGTGCGGTTGCCGAGGCAGCCGGCCCACTTGGCGATCTGCTCGACGTCGAGAACCGCGTCCGCGGCGTCGACGGCGGGGTTGTAGCGGGACGCGAAAACCGTGTTCTTCGAGCGCAGGATCAGTGACGGCACTCCGATGTCGAGGCCGCGGTGCAGGTGCGCGTGGCCGCGGCGAATCGCGCGCAGCCAGCCGAAGGTGATCGGGAATCCGGTCAGCGGCTTCCAGTCGAGGTCGTACTCCCACTGGCCGTTGGCGCCCACGTGCAGGCTCGAGCCGTACGTGTCGAGCTTCTGCCCGGGAACGGGGGTCTTGCTCGACACCCGGCCCAGCGCGTCGATGGCTGCGGTCGTGCCGGCGGTGCGCAGCAGCGCCGGGCCCTGCAGGTCGAACCACGGGCTGTTGAGGATGAGACCCGCCACACCGGCGCCGGCGGAACCACCCGGTTTGCGTTCGAGCCGATCGAGCCACAGCGGGACGATCAGCCCGCCCGTGGAGTGCGCGACGAGGAGGACCTGGCCGCCGCCGATCTGCTCGCGCACCAGGCGGAGGGCCTCGTTGAGTTCGGCGTCGTACATCCGTAGGTCGGTCACGAAGTGCGGTGTCTGGCCCGGACGCCGCGAGCGCCCGCATTTGCGCAGGTCGAGCGCGAAAAAGGCGAAGCCCTGCTCGGCGAAATGCTGTGCAAGGTGCTGCTGGAAGAAGTAGTCGGTGAACCCGTGGACGTAGAGCACGGCCCGGTTCCCCGGTGCGGATGCGGGCTGGTAGCGGACCAGCGTGGCCTCGACGTCGCCCTCCCCGTCTGGATCGGTCCCCAAAGGGATTGTCAGCTGCTGGTATCCGTCGCCGAGGACGTCGGGAGCCCAAGTAGTCACGATCACACTCTATTGGGCGAACAGAGTCGTTTGCGAGGGGCACAATTGGGGGAGGTGACGCACAGGTAACCTAAGCGCCACAGGCGCGCGAATTGCGGTCTGTGCACGCGATGCCACGAGTTGACACGGTCACCGGTGACGGAAGCCGGTGAATCCGAGTGGGCGATGCGTGCGAACAGGTCGCGTGTGAACAGACAAGGAAGTCGATTCTCCAGTGTCAGAGCAGAACGTAGTGGCGAAGACCGATGTAGTGCTCGTCGGAGCGGGCATCATGAGCGCAACGCTCGGCGCGATCCTGCGTCAGGTGCAGCCGGACTGGTCGATCACCACCTTCGAACGACTCGACGCCGCTGCGGCGGAGAGCAGCGACCCGTGGAACAACGCGGGCACCGGGCACTCCGCGCTGTGTGAACTCAACTACACGCCTGCGAAGGCCGACGGCACCGTCGACATCACCAAGGCGATCAACGTCAACGAGCAGTTCCAGGTCTCCCGCCAGTTCTGGTCGCATGCCGTCGACAACGGGGTCCTCACCGATCCCAAGGAATTCGTCAACCCGATCCCGCACGTGAGCTTCGTGCACGGCGCCGACAACGTGAAGTACCTGCGCGCCCGCTACGAGGCACTCGCCGGTCACCCGCTGTTCGCCGGCATGGAGTACTCCGAGTCCGAGGACTTCTTCACCGAGCGCCTGCCGCTCATGGCCGAGGGCCGTGACTTCTCCGACCCGGTCGCGCTCAACTGGACCGAGTCCGGCACCGACGTCGACTTCGGCGCGCTCACCAAGCAGCTGCTGAACTACGTCGCATCGTCGGGCGGCACCGTCCACTTCGGTCACGAGGTCCGCAACCTCACCAAGCAGTCCGACGGCAGCTGGATCGTCAAGGTCGAGAACCTGCGCACCGGCGCCAAGAAGACCGTCAACGCCAAGTTCGTGTTCGTCGGCGCCGGCGGCGGTGCGCTGCACCTGCTGCAGAAGTCGGGCATCAAGGAGGCCAAGGGCTTCGGTGGCTTCCCGGTCAGCGGTCAGTTCCTGCGCTGCACCAACCCCGAGCTGATCGACCAGCACCGGGCCAAGGTGTACGGCAAGGCGGCAGTCGGCGCGCCCCCGATGTCGGTGCCGCACCTCGACACCCGTGTCATCAACGGCAAGCCGGGCCTGCTGTTCGGCCCCTATGCCGGCTGGTCGCCGAAGTTCCTCAAGCAGGGCAAGATCACCGACCTTCCGGGCTCGGTCAAGCCCAACAACCTGATGTCGATGCTCGGTGTCGGCCTCACCGAGCTGAGTCTGACCAAGTACCTCATCGGTGAGCTCATGCAGTCGCCCGCCGACCGCATCGGCACCCTCGGTGAGTTCGTGCCGAAGGCTGTCGGCAAGGACTGGGAGCTCATCACCGCCGGTCAGCGAGTCCAGGTGATCCGCAAGAAGGGCAAGGGCGGCGTCCTCGAATTCGGCACCGCCGTGGTCAACGCCGAGGACGGCACCATCGCCGGCCTGCTCGGTGCCTCGCCCGGCGCCTCCACCGCCGTGCCGGCCATGCTCGACGTGCTGCAGCGCTGCTTCCCGCGCGAGTTCGCGGCATGGAAGCCGAAGCTGCAGGAGATGGTCCCGTCGCTGGGCCTGAAGCTGTCCGACAACGCCGACCTGTTCCAGCAGGTCTGGGACTGGAGCACTCGTTCGCTGCAGCTCGGCGATGCCCCCACGGCCCCGGCGCACGCCGCGCCCGTGGTCGAGTCCGCATCCGTCTGACGATCGCACCACATCCACTACCGCGGCTCGGAGGAAACTCCGGGTCGCGGTAGTGTGCTGCAACAGAGAAACGTCTGCGGGGAAGACCTGTGAGAATCAGGCGCGGTCCCGCCACTGTGAGGGTGCTCGATGGGAGCGACCCGAAGCCAGAATGCCGCAACGTTTCGCACCGCCAAGCTCTCGGCGAGGAAACCGAGACGTGAAGGGATTCGATCGTTGCGTCACAGTCATGACCTGGCCGCTCACGAGCCTGCCGGCTTCCCGTTCAGTGCCGTCGTCGGACAGGACCGCCTGCGCCTGGCGCTGATCCTGTGCGCCGTCCACCCCGGAATCGGGGGTGTGCTGGTCCGCGGCGAGAAAGGCACCGCCAAGTCGACCGTCGTGCGCGCGCTCACCGCGCTGCTCCCCGAGATCGAGCACGTGGGGGAGCGTCGCCGGGCACGGCTCGTCGAACTCCCCGTCGGTGCCACCGAGGACCGCGTGGTCGGATCACTCGATCTCGAGAAGGTGCTTCGCGACGGCGAGCGGGCCTTCCAACCCGGGCTGCTCGCGGATGCGCACCAGGGCGTGCTGTACGTCGACGAGGTCAACCTCCTGCACGACCACCTGGTGGACGTGCTGCTCGACGCGGCCGCGATGGGCCGGGTCCACATCGAACGCGACGGTGTCTCCCACTCGCACCCGGCGAAGTTCGTCCTCGTCGGCACCATGAACCCCGAGGAGGGGGAGCTGCGTCCGCAGCTGCTGGACCGGTTCGGGCTCGCGGTGGACGTCGCGGCCTCCCGGGACGTCGACGTGCGGATGGAGGTGGTGCGCCGCCGCCTCGACTACGAGCGTGACCCCGATGCCTTCGCGGCCCGCTACGCCGGGCAGGACGGGGAGCTGGCCCGGCAGATCGCGCACGCCCGCGGTCGTATCGACGACATCGAACTGTCCGACGGCGAGCTGCGACGGATCGCGTCGCTGTGCGCGTCGTTCGACGTCGACGGTATGCGCGCGGACCTGGTCCTCGCCCGCACCGCCACCGCGCACGCCGCGTGGCGGGGCGCCGACGCGGTCGCCGAGGAAGACGTGCGTGTTGCCGCGGAACTTGCTCTGCCGCACCGTCGTCGGCGTGACCCCTTCGACGAGCCGGGCCTCGACCAGCAGCAGCTCGACGACGCGATGGCGGAGGCCGACTCCGACGTCAAGGCACACGACGAGCCCGAGCCCGATCCCGATCCCGACGGGCCCGGTGGCGGCGAGTCCCCGTCGGATCCAGCACCGGAGCCGCCGTCGGATCAGTCGACATCGGAAGCGCCCGAACAGGATTCGACCGATCCGGGGGCCGGTTCGGGAGCCGAGCGCAACGCCGGTGCCCCCGGCCCGCAGTTCCGGACCCGGATGCTCGAGATCCCCGGCGTCGGCGACGGCGCCCCCGGCCGGCGGTCCCGTTCCCGCTCCACCCGCGGTCGCACCGTTCGGACCACGACCGAGCCCGGGCACGGTCTGCATCTGGTGGGCACGCTGTTCGCCGCCGCCGAACACCAGACGGACCGGGGTCGGTGGGGAGGCCCGATGCGGCTGGCGCCCAGTGACATTCGGGGCGCGATCCGGGAGGGTCGCGAGGGCAATCTGGTGCTCTTCGTCGTCGACGCGTCCGGGTCGATGGCCGCGCGGGACCGGCTGTCCGCGGTGACCGGCGCGGTGGTGTCGCTGCTGCGCGACGCCTACCAGCGGCGCGACAAGGTCGCCGTGATCACCGTCCGAGGCCGTGAGGCCGAACTGGTGCTGCCGCCGACGTCGTCGGTCGATGTCGCGGTGCGTCGACTGCGGTCGATGAAGACCGGAGGCAAGTCGCCGCTCGCCGAGGGCTTCCTGCGTGCCCGCGAGGTGGTGCTGCGCGAACGCGTCCGGGATCCCAAGCGTCGCGCGCTGGTGGTGTCCCTCACCGACGGTCGTGCCACCGGTGCCGCGGACGCCGTGCGGCGGGCCAAGCGCGCCGCCGCGATGCTCGCCGACACCGGCGTCGCCTCGATCGTCGTGGATTGCGAGACCGGCATGGTCCGGCTCGGCCTGGCCGCAGAACTTGCCCGTGACCTGCGCGGCGGGTGCGTGCGGCTCGCGGAGCTCTCGGCGCAACAGGTCGCCGGCGTCGTCCGCGCCGCCGCCTGACCCGCCCGAACATCCGAGTCCGAGGAAGGGACTGCACATGCCCAAGGGCGTACCCGAGAACGTGCCCGTCGACGGGCTCACCACCCGCCAGCGCCGGAACCAACCGGTGCTCGCGGTGCACACCGGACCCGGGAAGGGGAAGTCGACCGCCGCGTTCGGTATGGCGCTGCGCGCCTGGAACCAGGGCTTCGATATCGGTGTGTTCCAGTTCGTCAAGAGCGCCAAGTGGAAGGTGGGCGAGGAGGCCGCCTTCCGGGCGCTCGGCGACCTGCACGAGAGCAGCGGCGTCGGCGGCGCCGTGCAGTGGCACAAGATGGGCGAGGGCTGGTCGTGGACCCGCAAGCAGGGTTCCGAGGAGGACCACGCGGCGGCCGCGGCCGAGGGCTGGCAGGAGATCGTCCGCCGCCTCGCCGCCGAGACGCATCGCTTCTACGTGCTCGACGAGTTCACCTACCCCCTCAAGTGGGGCTGGGTGGACACCGAGGAAGTTGTCGAGGTCTTGCGATCACGCCCCGGCAACCAGCACGTCGTCATCACCGGCCGCGACGCCCCGCAGGCGTTGATCGACGCGGCCGACCTGGTGACCGAGATGACCAAGATCAAGCATCCGATGGACGCCGGCCGCAAGGGCCAGCGCGGCATCGAGTGGTGACGATGGTGATCCGTTGAGCACTCCCGCCGTGGTGATCGCGGCGCCGGCGTCCGGCAGCGGCAAGACCACCGTCGCGACCGGCCTGGTCGGGGCGCTCCGGGCCGCCGGGAACCGGGTCGCCCCGTTCAAGGTCGGGCCCGACTACATCGATCCCGGCTACCACGCGCTCGCCGCCGGCCGGCCCGGCCGCAACCTCGACACCGTGCTGGTGGGCGCCGACCGGATCGGTCCGCTGTTCCGGCACGGCAGCGCCGACAGTGACATCGCCGTCGTCGAGGGCGTGATGGGCCTGTTCGACGGCAAGATCGACCCGGGTTCGGCGGCGCCGTCCGCCGAGGGGTCGACCGCGCAGGTGGCCGCGGCGCTGGGCGCCCCGGTGGTGCTCGTGATCGACGCCCGCGGCCACAGTCAGAGCCTCGCCGCCGTCCTGCACGGTTTCTCGACGTACGACTCGGCGGTCCGGATCGGCGGGGTGATCCTCAACAGGGTCGGCAGTGCCCGCCACGAGCAGGTGCTGCGGCAGGCTTGTGAACGGGTGGGCCTGCCGGTCCTCGGATCGGTGCCCCGGCTCGCGGAACTCGAGGTGCCGTCGCGTCATCTCGGGCTGGTGCCGGCGGTCGAGCACGGCCGGGCCGCGCTCGACGCGGTTGCCGCGATGACGGAACTGGCGGCCGAACACCTGGACCTGGATGCGATCCGAGCGCTCGCACGCTCGTCGGTCGACACGCCCGTCTGGGACCCGGCGAGCGAGGTCGGTCCCGTGGCCCCCGGGGCCCGCCCGGTGATCGCCCTGGCCGGTGGCGTCGCTTTCACGTTCGGCTACGCCGAGCATCGCGAGCTGCTCGAAGCCGCGGGCGCCGACGTGGTCACCTTCGATCCACTGCTGGACGAACTGCCCTCCGGCGCAACCGGTCTGGTGCTGCCCGGTGGATTCCCCGAGGAGCATGCCGTGGCGCTGTCGTCGAATGTGGCACTGCTGCAGCAGGTCCGCCAACTGGCCGCCGACGGCGCACCGATCCACGCCGAGTGCGCCGGGCTGCTGTACCTGGCCCGCAGCCTCGACGGTCACCCGATGGCCGGTGTGGTCGGCGTCGACGCGCGGTTCGGGTCCCGGCTCACCCTCGGATACCGCGAGGCCGTCGCACTGACCGAGTCGACGCTGTTCGCCGCCGGTACCCGCGTGACCGGCCACGAGTTCCACCGCACGTCGCTCACGACCGATACCGCCGACGGCGCCGGCCCGGCCTGGGGCTGGCGCGCGTGGGACGCGGGAGCCACCCGCGAAGGGTTCGTCGGCGGACCCGCGGGCACCGTCCACGCGTCCTATCTGCACACCCATCCCGCCGGAAACCCGGAGTCCGTGCGCCGATTCGTCGAGGCCGCGCGTGGTTGACCGCGGGTGGTGGGTCGGGGTCGGAGCCGGCAGCCGGGTGGGGGCGGCCGACATCGTCGCCGCCGTTCTCGCAGTGTGTGGTGACGAGCCGGTGCGTGCGCTGGCCACACTCGACCGGAAGACGGCGGAGGCGCCCTTCGTCGACGCCGCCGAGGTGCTCGGGGCGACGCTGGTCGGGTACAGCGCCGATCGACTCGCCGCGGTACCGGTGCCGAATCCGGCGGACGGGGTGGCCGGGGCGGTGGGCACGCCGAGCGTCGCCGAGGCCGCCGCGATCCTCGCCGCGGACGGCGGCCGTCTGGTCGTGCCCAAGCGGGCCACGAATGGCGTCACCGTCGCCGCTGCCCGTAATGTTTCGTGATCTGTCGAATGAACAACAATCCGCAATTCGAGAACAGGGAGTACGCAGTGTCTGCTGTCGCCGGTGACGAGACCAGCTACCTGGTCGGACTCAACCTGACGGACCGTCGTGTCGTGGTGGTCGGGGGCGGCACGGTCGCGCAGCGCCGACTCGGTCTGCTCATCGCGTCCGGGGCGCGTGTGCACCTCGTCAGCCGCGAGGTCACACCCGCGGTCGAGGGCATGGCCACCGCCGGACAGATCACGCTCGAGCTGCGTGACTACGTCGACGGTGACCTCGACGGCGCGTGGTACGCCATCGCGTGCACCGACGAGCCGGAGACCAACGCCGAGATCGTCGCCGAGGCCGAGCGCCGCCGCGTGTTCTGTGTGCGCGCCGACAGCGCCCGCGAGGGCACGGCCGTCACCCCGGCGACGGGAATGTTCGACGGTCTGAGCATCGGCGTCCTCGCCGGCGGCGCGCACCGCCGATCCGCCGCCGTGCGGACCGCGCTGCTCGAGGCGCTGCAGTCCGGCGCGGTCTCCGACACCGACGAGGCGCCCGCACCCGGCGTCGCGCTGGTCGGTGGGGGACCGGGCGACCCGGACCTCATCACCGTGCGTGGTCGCCGGTTGCTCGCCCGCGCCGACGTCGTCGTCGCCGACCGCCTCGCCCCGCCGGAGTTGCTGGCCGAGCTCGGCCCGCACGTCGAGGTGATCGACGCCGCGAAGATCCCGTACGGCCGCGCGATGGCCCAGGAGTCGATCAACGCGGCCCTGATCGACGGCGCGAAGGCCGGCAAGTTCGTCGTCCGGCTCAAGGGCGGCGACCCCTACGTGTTCGGCCGCGGCTACGAGGAACTCGAAGCGTGTGCCGCCGCCGGGGTCCCGGTCACCGTCGTCCCGGGCATCACGAGCGCGATCTCGGTGCCGTCGGCGGCCGGGATCCCCGTCACCCACCGTGGCGTCACGCACGAGTTCGTCGTCGTCAGTGGGCACGTCGCGCCCGACCACCCGGATTCGCTCGTCGACTGGTCCGCGCTCGCGAAGCTGCGCGGCACCATCGTGCTGCTGATGGCCGTCGAGCGGATCGAACAGTTCGCGACCGTCCTCGTCGCGGGCGGCCGGCCCGCCGACACCCCGGTCACCGTCATCCAGGAGGGCACGCTGCGCACCCAGCGGGTGCTGCGCGCCGACCTCGCGACCGTCGCGTCCCGCGTCCGGGAGGAGAACATCCGCCCGCCGGCGATCGTCGTGATCGGTCCGGTCGCCGGGTTTTCCGCCGACCCTCGGTAACGTGAACTCTTGTGTCTGACTCCACCGTCGTGAAGTACCCCGTGACCACGCGGGCGTTCGGCCTCGCGATCATCGTTCTCAGCGGCATGCAGCTGATGATGGTGCTCGACGGCACCGTCGCCTCGCTCGCGCTCGCCAAGATCCAGGAAGACCTGGGGCTCAGCGATTCCGGGCGCAACTGGGTGATCACGTCGTACGCACTCACCTACGGTGGCCTGATGCTGCTCGGCGGTCGGCTGGGCGACTCGTTCGGACGCAAACGGGTCTTCATCGGTGGCGTCGCGGTGTTCACGATCACCTCGCTGTTGTGCGGGTTGGCGGTCAACGAGGCGACACTCGTCGCCGCGCGCGCCCTCCAGGGCGTCGGCGCCGCGATCGCGTCACCGACCGCGCTCGCGCTGGTGGCCACGACGTTCGCGCCCGGGCCGGTGCGGAATCAGGCGATCGCGATCTTCGCGGCCATGACGGGTGTCGGTTCGGTCGCCGGCCTGATCGTCGGTGGCGCGCTCACCGAGGTGTCGTGGCGCTGGATCTTCCTCATCAACGTGCCGATCGGCCTGGTGATCCTGGTGTTCGCGTTCCGTGCGCTGACGGAGACCGGGGCCGAGCGGCTCAAGCTGGACGTGCCCGGAGCGGTCCTCGCGACCCTGGGCTGTGCCGCGGTCGTCTTCGGGTTCACCGAGGGCCCCGAGATGGGCTGGGGCAGTCCGCTCGTTCTGACCGGACTGATCGGCGGGATGGCCCTACTGGGCGCCTTCCTCGCGGTCGAGCGCCGCGCGGAGAATCCGCTGCTGCCGTTCTCGTTGTTCCGTGACCGCAGTCGCGTCGCGACATTCGTCTCCATCGCGCTGGTCGGCATGGTGATGTTCTCGCTCGCGCCGTTCGTCGCGCTGTTCGTCCAGGACATCCTCGGCTACACGCCGCTGCGCGCGGGCCTCGCGTTCGTGCCGTTCGCGTTCGGTCTCGGTGCCGCAGCCTTCGCCGCGTCCAAGCTCGCGGTGAAGGTCCAGGCCCGGTGGCTCGTCGTGACGGGCATGGTCATCACGTTCGTCGGCCTGCTGTACGGATCCACGCTGGACGCCGCCGCCACCTATGTCGGCAACCTGTTCCTGCTCGTGGTCGCGGTCGGCTTCGGCGTCGGCCTCGCGGTGGTGCCGCTGCCGCTGTGCGCGATCGCCGGCGTCGGCCCGCACGAGATCGGTCCGCTGGCCGCGATCGCCCAGGTCGCACAGACACTGTTCGGACCGGTGGGGCTGGCGATCGTCGGTGCGATGGCCACGTCGAAGACCCTGTCGCTCGGGGGCATCTCCGGTGTGGCCGCGCACATGACGCCGGACCAGTTGTCCGCGCTCAGCGAGGGCTACACGTTCGCGCTCCTGGGCTGCGCCATCCTCGCGTTCCTCGCGGGCGTGGCCGCGCTGTTCATCAAGTTCACGCCCAAGCAGGTGGCGCAGGCGCAGGCCGCGGAGAAGGCGGCGCAGGAGGCGTAAGGCCGCGGGTCGCCCGTGCCCGGGCCGGCGGGTTCGGGATCAATCCGGGACACACGGGTGCGCTGTGCCCGAAATGTCCTGGCTGAACGGTCCGCCGCCCCGTAACGTGCCCTCGGTGCTGCTCACACTGACTGCTACGGCCACAGACGACGTCCCGGACGCTTCGGACCTCGGCTACTTGCTGCACAAGCATCCCGATCGGGTGCAGACATTCGAGTTGTCCGTGGGCACCGCGACGGTGCTCTACCCGGAGTCGACCCGCGCGCGGTGCACCGCGGCGCTACTCCTCGACGTCGATCCCATCGAACTCGCGCGCAGCAAGTTCCGTCGCGGCAGCGACGGATTCGCGCTGGGCCAGTATGTGAACGACCGGCCGTATGCCGGGTCGTCGATGCTGGCGGTTGCCCTGTCACGGGTGTTCAAGTCGGCGGTGGCGGGTGTCTGCAAGACGCATCCGGAGCTGGTCGACGCCGCGATGCCGCTGCAGATCACGATCCCGGCGATGCCGGCCCGTGGCGGAGCAGATCTGCCCGGCCGACTGTTCGGCCCGCTCGGCTGGGACGTGACTGCGGTCCCGCTGCCCCTCGACGAGACGATTCCGCGGTGGGGCGACGCGGACTACGTGCGGCTCGAGCTGACAGGAACCACGACACTGTCGGCGGCTCTGCGTCACCTGTATGTGCTGCTGCCGGTGCTCGACGATGTCAAGCACTACTGGGTGGGCGAGGAAGAGGCGGACAAGCTGGTGCGGATGGCCGGCGATTGGCTGGCCGGGCACCCCGAGACCGGACTGATCGCGTCGCGCTACCTCGCACACCGGCGGGAGCTGGTGTCGTCCGTCGTCGATCGACTGACTGACGACGCTGCTGCAGGGCAGGACGCCGACGCGTCGCCGCCCGACCCGAGCCTCGCGCAACTGCGCCAGGACGCGGTACTGGCGACCCTCGAGAACCTGGGTGCGGCACGAGTGGTGGATCTGGGCTGCGGGGAGGGGCGACTGCTGCGGGCACTGCTGGCCCGGCCCTCGTTCACCAGGATCGTCGGCGTCGATGTCAGCGACACCGCACTCCGCAAGGCCGAGCGCAGGCTCGGCGTCGACGAGCTGCCGGACGGTCAGCGGGACCGTGTCGCGGTGCTGCAGTCCTCGGCCACGTACCGCGACGCGCGGCTTCGTGGCTTCGATGCGGTGGTGCTGATGGAGGTCGTCGAGCACGTCGACGAGTCGCGCCTGCCCGCCCTGGTGCAATCGGTCTTCGGTGACATGCGGCCGCGGGTGGTGCTGGTGACGACACCCAATGCGGAGTACAACGTGCTCTACCCGAACCTCGAGGCGGGCGCATTCCGGCATCCGGATCACCGGTTCGAATACACCCGAACACAATTCGAGACCTGGTCGGCCGACGTCGCCGCCACGCACAGCTACGACATGAGTTTCACCGGGATCGGCGAGCACGACGAGACCCACGGCGCGCCCACCCAGATGGCTGTATTCACCCGAAAGGAGGGCTCGTAGATGAGTGTCCTCGAGATTCCCGAACCGTCCTTGGTCGTGCTCGTCGGGATCAGCGGATCGGGCAAGTCTTCGTTCGCTGCTCGGCATTTCGGCCCCTACGAGGTGATCTCCAGTGATCACTGCCGGGGCCTCGTCAGCGACGACCCGAACGCGCAGGCCGCCACAGCCGACGCGTTCGAGGTGCTCGAGTTCATCGCGTCCAAGCGTCTGCGCGCGGGCAAGCTGACCGTCATCGACGCCACGAGTGTTCAACCGGCGGCGCGGAAGACACTGGTCGACCTCGCCCGCAGTCATGACGCTCTTCCCGTGGCGATCGTCCTGAACATTCCGGAGCCTGTCTGTGCCGAACGCAACGCGGCACGTGGGGAGCGAGCCTTCGATCGCGCCGTGCTGCGCCGTCAGCACCAGCAACTGAGCCGTTCGATGCGCGGGCTCTCCCGTGAGGGTTTCCGGGTCGTGCACGTGCTCGACGGCGTCGACGCCGTCGAGTCGGCCCGGATCGTCCGGCAGCCGCTGCGCAGCGACCGGCGCGACCTGACCGGACCGTTCGACGTGATCGGTGACATCCACGGTTGCCTCGGTGAGCTCGAAACACTGCTGGGCGCACTGGGATACACGGTGCTCCGCGATGATCTGGGTCGTGCGGTGGACGCGGTTCCGCCAGCCGGCCGGACCGCGGTCTTCGTGGGCGACTACGTCGACCGGGGACCCGACTCGCCCGGAGTGCTCCGGTTGGTGATGGGGATGGTCGCCGCCGGCCATGCGCTCGGCGTCCCCGGCAACCACGAGAACAAACTGGTCAAGGCGCTGCGCGGCAGGAAGGTCAGCGCCACGCACGGCCTCGAGCGCACTCTCGAGCAGCTGGCCGGCGAGACCGAAGAGTTCCGCAGACAGGTCGCGGACTTCTGCGACGGGCTGGTCGCGCACCTCGTTCTCGACGGGGGGCGGCTGGTCGTCGCGCACGCCGGGCTCAAGGAGGAATACCACAACCGGGCGTCGGGCCGCGTGCGCAGCTTCGCGCTGTACGGTGAGACCACCGGGGAGACAGACGAGTTCGGGCTTCCGGTGCGCTATCCCTGGGCCGAGGAGTATCGGGGTGAGGCAATTGTGCTCTACGGGCACACACCCGTGCCGGACGTGCGTTGGGTCAACCGCACCGCCTGCCTCGACACCGGATGCGTCTTCGGTGGCGCGCTCACCGCAATGAGATACCCGGAACGCGAAGTGGTGTCGGTGCCCGCCGAGCGGCAGTGGTACCGACCGGCGAAGCCGATGCACCAGCCCACGTCGGATCCGCACTCCCTCGACATCGACGACATCCTGCGGGTCGGGGGAGTGGAGACGTCGACTCGCGGGCGGATCTCGGTTCGTCCGGAGAACGCGGCGGGGGCGCTCGAGGTGATGAGCCGCTACGCGGTGGACCCGCGGTGGCTCACCTACCTTCCGCCGACGATGTCGCCGTGCGCGACCTCCACACTCCCGGGACTTCTCGAGCATCCTGCCGAGGCCTTCGCTGCCTATCGAAAGGCGAAGGTGGACAAGGTGATCTGTGAAGAGAAGCACATGGGTTCACGCGCTGTGGTGCTGGTGTGCCGCGATGCGTCCGTGGCCGCGGAGCGCTTCGGTGTCGGTGACGGGCTCTCGGGGATGGTGCACACCCGCACCGGCCGGCGCATGTTCGGAGAGGCGCAGACCGAGGTGCTGGTCGCCAAGGTCGCGGATGCCGTCGGGGCCGCCGGGCTGTGGGACGAACTCGGCACCGACTGGGTGCTGCTCGACACCGAACTGCTTCCCTGGTCGGCGAAGTCGGAGGCACTGCTGCGGTCGCAGTACGCGGCCGTCGGTGCGGCCGCGTCCGCGGACCTGTCCGCGCGGGCGGCGGTGCTGGATGCTGCATCCGGGCGGGGACTCGACGTCGGTGCGCTGCTCGCGCGGACCAGATCCCGCGCCGACGACGTCGAGCGTTACGTCGAGGCATACCGGCGATACGTGTGGCCGACGGACGGGCTCGACGGCGTCCGGCTCGCGCCGTTCCAGGTGCTCGCAGCCGAAGGGGCGAGCTACGGCGACCGCGACCACGGTTGGCACCTCGAGATCGCTGATCGACTCGCCGTGGTCGCGCCCACGTTGTTCACGACGACGCGGCGAACGATCGTGGACACGACGGTGCCCGAGTCGGAGGAGTCGGGCGTTGCCTGGTGGGAGGAGCTGACCGCGGCGGGCGGGGAGGGAATGGTGGTCAAGCCGTTCCACAACCAGAGCGGTGGCGGACGCGTGCAGCCGGGCATCAAGGTGCGCGGACGCGAGTACCTGCGGCTGATCTACGGCCCGCACTACACCGAGCCGGAGAACCTGGCCCGACTGCGGAATCGGAGCCTGGGCCACAAGCAATCGATGGCGTTGCGCGAGCACGCGCTCGGGATGGAGGCGATCGACCGGCTGATCAAGGCCGAGCCGCTGTGGCGGATCCACCAGGCGGTGTTCGCCGTCCTCGCGCTCGAGTCGGAGCCGGTGGACCCGCGTTTGTAGGTCGAGCGGCCTAGGTCAGGATGATCAGTTCGCCGTCGGAGGCGGTCTCGACGGTGAGACCGGCCTTCGACGCGACGCGGGCGACGCCCCTGATGTCGGTCGGCTCGGCGCGGGATACGGTCAGTGCCCGCGCGAGCAGACCCTTGTGGTGCTTGTTGAAGTGGCTCACCACTTTTCGGGAGCCGTCCGGTTGCTCGGTGAGCACGGTCGCGATGATCGCGCCGGGCGCCGGGCCCAGCTGCTGGTAGGTGCCCGAGCGCAAGTCGACCACGAGGCCGCCATCGGCCTCCGCCACAAGCGCGTCGGAGAGCTCCGGCTTCCACAGCGACTGCAGGGTGCCGAAGCCGGGCAGCTTGGATCCGCCGGACAGCCGGTACGCGGGAATCGGGTCCCCGGCCCGGACCGCACCGAACAGCGCCGAGCCCATCCCGAGCCGCCGGTACGCCTTCTCCCGCTGCACCTTCGTGAACGACTTCGCGTCGAGCGCGTCGAACAGCACGCCCGTGTAGCGCTCGAGCGCGGGGCGGGTGGGGGAGACCCACAGCTTCGCGTTGCGTTCGATCTCGTCGGCCTGCTTCGGACCCAGCCCCAGAGCCAGATTCGATGCCTCGGTGTCCGCCGACAGGTCCACGAGCGCCTGCACCAGCATCTCGCGGGTCTCGCTCAACCGCGGCATCGACAGCTCGCCCAGATCGAGCGGCGCACCCTTGCCGCCGTCGGACTTGGTTTCGGAGGGGGGAAGCAGGACAAGCACGAACGCCAACGCTACCGGGCGGCTGCGGCGCCGCCGCCCTCGGCGTGCGGATCCGGGTCGCGACTCGCCGGGTACACCGAAACAGGTCTGGCCTCCGCTCCGAAGAGCGAAGGCCAGACCTCAGTTGTTCTGCGGGTTCAGCTCAGGTGCGACGACCTCAGGCGCGACGACGCAGTGCCGTCACGGCCAGGCCGGCAGCGATGACGCCGCCGATGGCGAGCGGAGCGACCGGCAGTCCCTCACCGGCGTCGGACTGGACGCTGGCGACGTTCTGGATCTCAGGAGCATCGACCACAGCCGCGGAAACCGGTGCGGGCGCAGGCGCGGCGAAGGTGATCGGGGTCTTGGTGTCCTGGGTGCGGTCGGGCGAGCCGTGTGCGGCGACGGTGTAGATGGAGCAGGTGTTCTCGAGGCAGTTCGAGTCGCCCTTGATGGCGGTGACGTCGATGTCGGCGGTCCAGGCGCCGCCCACGATGTCGGTGGCCTTGAGCCACTTGGTGGTCATCCAGGCGGTGGAGTCGGTGGCGGAGTACTTACTGTCCTGGATGAGGCCGACGTAGATGCCGGCGCCGGCGCCGGAGAAGCCGCTGCCGGTGACGGTGATGGTCTCACCGGCCGCTGCGATGCCGGAGGTCTTGTTCGCCGTCACCGCGGGTCCGGTGGGCACGACGACCGGCGGCGCGAAGGTGACCGGCGTCGTGGTGTCCTGGCTGCGGTCGTTGGGCGTGAACCGGTCGGCGAACGTGAAGATCGAGCACGCGTTGTCGAAGCAGTTCGCGTCGCCCTTGATCGCGGTGGCCTTCAGCGTGGCGGTGAAGGCGCCGTCGACGACCTGCGCTGCCCTGATCCACCCGTACTCGTTGTAGGCACCGATGTTGGTCGTCGAGTACTTGTCGTTCTGCGCAAGCCCGAAGTAGACGCCCTGCCCCTCGCGCCCGAAGCCGGTGCCGGTGATGGTGATGTCCTCGCCGTCCGTCAGGCCGGCGGTCTTCGAGACCGTCACGGCCGGGCCGGCCGGTGCGACCGGCGCTGCGAAGGTGATCGGTGTCTTGGTGTCCTGGGTGCGGTCGGCGGAGCCGTGGGCCATGACGGTGTAGATGGAGCATGCGTTGGCGAGGCAGTCCGCGCCGCCCTGGACCGCCTTGATGTTGAGCGTGGTGCTCCAGGTGCCGCCGACGATCGAGTTCGGCACGATGAAGGTCTGCGCGCCCCATGCGCTCGCGTCGGTGCTGGACCACTCGTTGTCCTGGATGACGCCGACGTAGAGGCCGGTGCCGGCGGCGGCGCCGTCGAAGCCGGTGCCGGAGATCGTGATGTCCTCACCGGCGGTGGCGATATCCGTGGTCTTCGAAGCAGTCAGCTGCGGTGTTGGGGCCTCGGGTCCCGGGTCGCTGGAGCCGAGGCTTGCGAGCGAGCCGAACGGGCTGGTCTGCGCTGCTGCGACGCCCAGCGGCAGCGTGCAGGCGACCGTGGCGGCAACCGCCACGATCGCGGACTTGGTGAACGCGCGCATGTTCCTACTTTCTGATGTGGGTCCGCCGAGACGGCGAAATATTAGGTAAAGCTAGCCTTAGTTCGATCTTCGGTAAAGGGGCAACCGGAAGCAGATCTACGGCGGAGAGCGGGCTCATGTTCCCAGTTCAGGGCATGTTTCGGTGAGGGGCGTCCAGATTGGATGCCCCTCACCGAAACGGGGGTTGGTGCTAGGTGCGGCGGCGCAGGGCGAACGTGGCGGCCACTGCGATTCCGGCTCCGACGAGCCCGCCGATGATCAGCGGAACGATCCAAGCAGTGCCGTCGGTGAACGCGTCGGAGAGATTGCGGATCGCCGAGGACGCCGTGTTCGAGCTGTCCGCCGACGACGCGCCGCCGTCGCTCGGGCCACCGTCGGCTGCTGCCAGTGCCGCGTCCTCGGCCTTGTCGGCGTTCGGTGCATTCGGATCGTCGCCGAAGCTGACAGGGGTCTGCGTGTCCTGGCTGCGGTCACTCGAGCCGTGCGCGGCGATCGTGTAGATCGAGCACGCGTTCTTGGTGCAATCCGAGTCGCCCTTCACCGCCTGCACCTTCATAGTGGTCGACCACGCGCCGTCCGTGATCCGGCTCGGCGTGATGAACGCCGTGGTCATCCAGGCGCCGGCGTCGGTGGTGGAGAACTTGTTCTCCTGGATCAGGCCGACGTAGATGCCGGGCTGCGCACCTGAGAAGCCGGTGCCCGAGATGGTGATCTCGTCGCCCTCGACCTTCAGCCCCTTGGCCTTCGACAGCGTCACGGCCACGGTCTTCGCGGCGCCGGGAGCGCCGGCGGCATTCAGCACGGGGGGTGCGGTGACGGTGCCCGGTGCGACGCCGCCGACGAAGCTCACCGGTGTCTTGGTGTCCTGGCTGCGGTCCGAGGAGCCGTGGGCCATGACGGTGTAGATCGAGCACGCATTCTTGATGCAGTCGAATGCACCCTGGGTGGCGACGAGTTCCACGGGGAGCGACCAGTTGCCGCCGGAGATCTGCTCCGGCTTGATGAACGCGGACGTCATCCACACCGACGCGTCGGCGGCGGAGAACACGTTGTCCTGCACGAGGCCGACGTAGAGACCGGGCGCGGCGCCGGAGAAGCCGGAACCGGAGACCGTGACCGTCTCACCGGACGGGTTGATGTCGCTCGCCTTCGACAGCGACACCGACAGGTTGCCGTTGGCCGTGAACGTGGTGCCGGGCGCGGCACCCGCGGCGCCGGGACCGCCGGTGGCTCCGCCTGCTCCGGTTCCGCCTCCGCCGCCGCCGGTGACCGGCGGTGCGGTGCCGACGAAGCTGATCGGGGTCTTGGTGTCCTGGCTGCGGTCGCTCGAGCCGTGCGCGGCGAGCGTGTAGAGGGCACACGCGTTGGCGATGCAGTCGCCACCGGGGAATGCGCCGAGGACGTCGATCTTGGTCGAGAAGGACCCGCCCGGCATGTCGGACGGCTTGATGAACTTCGTGCCGTAGAAGACCGAGGCGTCGGTGGACGAGTACCGGTTCGTCTGAGCGATGCCGACGTAGATGCCCATGCCGGTAGTGGAGAACCCGCTGCCGCGGACGGTGATTGTGTCACCGGCGGCATCGAGTCCGCTGGTCTTGCTCGCATTGACCCTGGGGCCGCTGCCCGTGACCGGTGGCGTCGTCGGCTTGGTGGTCGCGGTCGGCGGCGTCGTGGTCGTCGTCGGTGGCTTGGTGGTGGTCGTCGGCTTGGTGGTCGTCGTCGGGGGCACCGTGGTGGTGGTCGTGGGCGGTGCGGTGGTGGTGGTCGGCGGTGCCGTCGTGGTGGTCGGTGTGACCGCCGCAAACTTCACCGGGGTCTGGGTGTCCTGGGTGCGGTCGGGCGAGCCGTGCGCGGCGACGGTGTAAATGGAGCAGGCGTTCTCGGTGCAGTCCGAGTCGCCCTTGGCGGCCACGACCTCGACGCCGATGCTCCAGGCGCCACCCTTGATGTCGGCTGCCTTGATCCACGCCGTTGTCATCCATGCGTTGGCATCGGTAGCCGAGTACTTGTCGTCCTGGACGAGCCCGACGTAGATGCCGGCGCCGCCGCCGGAGAATCCGGTGCCCGAGACAGTGATGGTGTCACGGTCCTTCAGGCCGGTCTTCTTCGAGACGGTCGTGACCGGAGTGCTGTCGGCGGCCCTGACCACCGGGTTGCCGGCAGCGGTCGTGCCGGCGACAGTCGTGACCGGGGGAGTGCTGGCGACAGTCGTGATCGGAGTCGGGTCGACGGTCGTGACCGGGGTGCTGGAATCGGCTCGAGCGGCAGAGTCGCTGCCGCCTGTGGTTTCGGGGGCGGCAATGGCGATGCCCACCGGCGTCGTCAATGCCATAGCGACCGCTATGGTCGCGAACGCAGCCCTGCTGAACGCGCGCATCTTCCTTCTTCCTGGTCACAGCCGCGATCCGCGGCACCATCGAGCGAACAGACCTCGGGTGAGGTTAGCCTATGTTCGCCGAGGCGAGCCTAAGCTACATCACTTTTCGTGGTTTTTGGACAAAGTCGGGATTTCGCCTCGTGCTCGTCGCCGTCGGATCTCGGCTCACCGTCGAGCGGAACCGGGTCGGGGCAGCGTGTCCGGTGTTCTCTGCCTGTCCCCTGGGACGGGCTGAACCGGAACAACCGACTACGCTGGTGCCTCGTGATCACCCGCATGTCGCACCTGTTCCTCCGTACCCTCCGCGACGACCCGGCCGACGCCGAGGTCGCCAGCCACAAGCTGCTGGTCCGCGCCGGCTACGTGCGGCGCATCGCGCCCGGCGTGTACTCGTGGCTGCCACTGGGTCTGCGGGTGCTGCGCGAGGTGGAGCGCGTGGTCCGTGAGGAGATGAACGCGATGGGTGCGCAGGAGATCCTGCTGCCCGCGCTGCTGCCGCGTGAGCCCTACGAGACGTCGAACCGCTGGACCGAGTACGGCGCAAGCCTTTTCCGCCTCGAGGACCGCAAGGGCAACGACTACATGCTCGGCCCCACCCACGAGGAGCTCTTCGCGCTCACCGTGAAGGGTGAGTACAACTCGTACAAGGACTTCCCGGTCACGCTGTACCAGGTGCAGACCAAGTACCGCGACGAGGAGCGTCCCCGCGCGGGCATCCTGCGTGGCCGCGAGTTCGTGATGAAGGATTCGTACTCGTTCGACCTCACCGACGAGGGTTTGAAGGCGTCCTACCAGGCGCACCGCGACACCTACGAGCGGATCCTCGCCCGCCTCGGCGTCAAGTACGTCATCGTGTCCGCCACGTCGGGCGCGATGGGCGGTAGCGCGTCGGAGGAGTTCCTGGCCGAGAGTGAGATCGGCGAGGACACCTACGTCCGCTGCCTCGAGTCCGGCTACGCCGCGAACGTCGAAGCCGTCAAGACGCTCGCCCCCGCGCCGATCCCGTTCGACGGGCTGCCGGCCGCCGAGGTGCGCGACACCCCCGCCACCGAGACCATCGACACCCTCGTCGAGTGGGCCAACGGCGCCGACCTGGGCAAGACCGTGACCGCCGCGGACACGCTGAAGAACATCATGGTGAAGACCCGGGTGCCCGGCGGCGAGTGGGAGCTGCTCGCGATCGGTATCCCCGGCGACCGCGAGGTCGACGAGAAGCGCCTCGAGGCCGCGCTCGAGCCCGCCGAGTACGTGCTCATCACCGAGACCGACTTCAAGAACAACCCGTTCCTCGTCAAGGGCTACATCGGCCCGAAGGCGCTGCAGGAGAACGGTGTCCGCTACCTCGTCGACCCGCGCGTCGTGGACGGCACCAGCTGGATCACCGGCGCCGACGAGGAGGGCAAGCACTACGTGGGCCTGGTCGCCGGCCGCGACTTCACCCCGGACGGCACCATCGAGGCCGCCGAGGTGCGCGACGGCGATCCGTCGCCCGACGGCGCCGGTGCGCTGGTCGCCGCCCGTGGCATCGAGGTCGGTCACGTGTTTCAGCTGGGCCGCAAGTACACCGACGTGTTCAACGTCGATGTGCTCGGCGAGAACGGCAAGCCGGTGCGCCCCACCATGGGTTCGTACGGCATCGGCGTCTCGCGTCTCGTCGCGGTCATCGCCGAGCAGCACCACGACGACAAGGGGCTGCGCTGGCCGGCCGAGGTCACCCCGTTCGACGTGCACCTGGTGATCGCGAACAAGGACGACGCCGCCCGCGAGGGCGCCGAGGCCCTGGCGGCCGAGCTGGACAAGGCCCGCGTCGAGGTCCTGTTCGACGACCGCAAGGCGTCGCCGGGCGTGAAGTTCAAGGACTCCGAGCTGATCGGTATCCCGCTGGTCGTGGTCGTGGGCCGCGGCTTCGCCGAGGGCAACGTGGAACTGCGTAACCGCTTCACCGGGGAATCCCGCGAGGTCCCCGTCGAGGGTGCGCTCGCGGAGATCCTCACCGCGATCCGCGGCTGACCGAGCCGCCTCGCGGCGGCGTAGATGCCATCGTCGCCCACAGTGGCGGGCCCCCCCCCCCAGGGGGGGGGG
>NZ_JBXAJP010000002.1:540183-631211 GCF_058797375.1 Prescottella sp. GW823-FHT02E09 | reverse complement strand
GCCCACCCCTGACGGGGTGGGCGGCCACTGTGGGTATGCGGGGATGCCGCTCGAATCAGCGTTTGATCCGGGCGTCGTACTCGGCGCGTCCGGCGTCGACGTCCAGGAACACCCGCTCGAGTCCGGTCGCCCGCCGTAACAGGTGGGCGACCGGTCGCGGGAACAGTGGCCACAGCAGCGCCCCGGACAGCCGTCCCGGCACGACTGCGCGGCGGCTCGCGGTCCGCAGGGTCTGTACAACGGCCTGCGCGACCTGTTCCGGCGCGATCGGTGCGATCAACCGTCCGGGATGGGTACCGGCGAGCAGCCCGGTGCTCGTGAACGTCGGCAGCACCGTGCCGACCCGCACGCCGTACGCGGCCAGTTCGGCGTCCGCGGCGTCGCCGAAGCACAGCACCGCGGCCTTCGTGGCGTTGTAGACGGCCATGCCCGGCACCGGGATACACCCGGCGATCGAGGCGATGTTGACGATCCGGCCGCCACCGGACGCGCTCATTGCCCGTCCCGCGGCGCGGGTGCCGTGCACCACCCCGCGTAGGTTGACGTCGACCACGGTGTCGACGATCGCATCGTCCTGGTCGAGTAGTGGGCCCAGCGGCATCACGCCGGCGTTGTTGATCCAGCCCCACGGCGGGCCGAGCGTCGACTGCACGCGAGCGAGGAAGGACTGGACCGAACGGGGGTCGGTGACGTCGAGGACCGCGCCGAAAACGCCGACGGCGTCGGCGGTTCGGCGTACCTCGGTCTCGTCGATGTCGCCGATCGCGACCACTGCGCCGGCGTCGCGGAGCGCCGCTGCGGTCGCCCGGCCGATGCCCCGCGCTCCGCCGGTCACCACGACGATGCGACCTGTGATGTCGGTTCTTCTCACGAGTGGCCTTCCTTCAGTTCGTCGAGCGTGCGGCGCAACACCTTTCCCGACGACCCGCGGGACAGCGCGTCGACGAACACGACGTCACGCGGCATCCGGGAGCGGGGGAGTTCGGCCGCGAGATAGTCGCGGACCGCTCGTTCGTCGAGTCTCCCGGCGCACACCAGATAGGCGCGCAGTCGCTGCCCGAAGTCGGAGTCGGGGACGGCGGTGACCACCGCGTCGGTGACGGCCGGGTGCGCGAGCAACGCGACCTCGACCTCCTCCGGGAAGACGTTCTCGCCGCCGGAGACGATCATCGCGTCGGATCGGCCCGCGACGTGCAACCGGCCCGCAGTGTCGAAGTGGCCGCGGTCGCCGGTGTCGAGGAATCCGTCCGCGCCGCTCTTGCGGGTGCCGTCGGTGTATGCCTCGATCTGGCTCGGGGTGCGCACCAGGATCCGGCCCTCGGTGCCGTGGGGGACCGGGCCGCCGTCGTCGCCGGCAATGCGAACGGTGTTGCCGCGTGGGGGGATTCCCGCGCATCCGGGAGCGACCGCGAGGTCGGCGGGCGTCGCGATGCTGATGTAGGCGGCCTCGGTGGAGCCGTACAGGTTGTGCAGCACCGGACCCCATGCGTCGGCGACCTGCGCGACGAGGGCGGCGTCCAGCCGGGCGCCGCCGCTCGCGACGATCCGCAGCGCCGGCAGGTCGGCGGCGGGCACCGCGTCGACCACATCGAGCATCCGGCGCAGCAAGGTCGGCACCGCGATCAGGGCGGCGCAGTGGTGGGTCTGCAGGTCGCGCAGCGCCTGTCCCGCGTCGAATCGTCGCCGCAGCACCAGCGTCGACCCGAGGGTCAGCGTCAGTGTCGCGATCAGCAGGCCCCAGCCGTGGAAGATCGGCGCCGCCACCAGGACCCGTTCGCCTCCGCGTAGCGGGATCTTCGACAGCAGACCCGCGGGCAGCAACAGGGTCGGCGAATCCCCGCGCGGTGCGCCCTTGGGGGTGCCGCTGGTGCCGCTGGTGAGGATCACCAGCGAGGCCGGTTGTGGCGGCCTGGGCGGCAGGGTGTCCGGGGCATCCGCCAGCAGCACCGACAGCGAACTCACGGCGTCGGGATCCTCGGTCCACACGCACCAGCGCGGCCCGTCGAATCCGTCGACGGCTGGGGCGAACTCCTCGTCGTGGATGATCGCGTCCAGGTGTTCCCGGGAGGCGACCTCGGACACCTGACGAGGTCCGAAGTCGGAGTTGAGCAGCACGACACGGGCCCCGGCGGCCGACGCCGCACACAGCGCGACGACGGCGGCGGCATGGTTGCGACACAGGATGCCGATCCCCGGCCGCGGTCCGGTCAACCGCGAGCGCAGCGCGTGTGCCAGACGGTGTGTGTGCCGGGCGAACTCGTCGAACGTCAACCGGACCCGGTCGTCGACGATCGCGACGCGGTCCGGGAACACGGCCGCGCCGAACGCCGCGAGTCCACCGAACGGTCCGAGTCGCGCCACGGCACGAGCCCCGACCGCGGCCGCCCGGGGTCGGCGCGGCACCATGCCGGCCCGCCACAACACCCGGGCCGAGGCGGCCTCGTCGACGATGCGCATGGCTCTCCTCATGATCGGTGCCGCACTGCGAGCAGGGCACGGGTGCCGGTGTTCATCGCGGCCAGCAGGGTGCCGCGGAATCGGTCGGGATAGGCGGTCGGAATCCGTTGGGTGGTGACCGTCTGCGGTTCGGTGTAGCGGACGACGCCCTCGCGCCCGTGCCGGCGGCCGGTCCCACTGGCCCGCATACCGCCCATCGGGGCGCCCAGTGACGCGATCGCGGACAGGTAGCCGTCGTTGACGTTCACCGAGCCCGCGACCACCTCGGCGGCGATCCGGCGCCCGCGCCGCACGTCGCGGGTCCACACGCTCGCGCTCAGTCCGTACTCGCCCTCGTTGGCCCGTTGCAGCGCTTCCACTTCGGATGCCACCGGGTAGACGGAGACGAGGGGGCCGAAGGTCTCCTCTGCGTACACCGCCATATCGGTCGTCACACCGGTGAGCACCGTCGGCTCGTGGAACAGCGGACCGAGGTCGGGGCGCGCCCGGCCTCCGGTCACGAGGGTCGCGCCCTTCGCGAGGGCGTCCGCGACGTGCTTCTCGGTCGCCTCGAGTTGGCGGTGGGACGTCAGCGAACCCATGTCGATGTCGTAGCTGTACCCGGCGCCGATCCGAAGTCGCTCGGTGCACGTGGTCAGTTCGCGTACGAACCGGTCGAACACGCTCTCGTGCACGTAGATCCGTTCGATGCCGATGCACATCTGTCCGGCGTTGGAGAAGGCCGCCTGCACTGCGCCGCGTGCGGCGGCCGCGAGGTCGGCGTCGGCGCACACGATCATCGGGTTCTTGCCGCCCAACTCGAGTGAGGCGCCGATCAGCCGATCCGCGCAGCGCCGCGCGATCTCGCGGCCCGTTGCCGTCGACCCGGTGAAGCTCACGTAGTCCACTTCTTCCACCAGCGCGGGCCCGATCCGGCGGCCGGGTCCGGCCACCACCTGCCACACCCCGTCGGGCACTCCGGCGCGCACCGCCAACCGGCGGGCGTAGAGCAGGGTCAGTGGGGCCTGCGAGTCGGCCTTGCTGAGCACCGCATTACCGGCGAGCAGTGCGGGGATCACGTCGCCCGCGGCCAGGAACAGCGGGTAGTTCCACGGCGCGATCACTCCCACCAGTCCCTTTGGCCGGTAGCCGACGTGGGCCGAGACCAGCCCCGGCACGGCGCCCCGGACCCGGCGTTCACCCAGATAGTCGGCGCTGTGCGCGGCGTAGTGCAGCGCGGTGGAGACGACACCCTGCACCTCCACGGCGGCGTGCACGCGAGCCTTCCCGGTCTCCCACTGCATGAGGTCACACAGTCCGTCGTGGTGGTCGACCAGCAGGCGGGCGAAGCGGGCCACGATCCGCTGCCGTTCCCGGATCGGCCGGTCCGCCCAGCCCGGCTGGGCGGACCGGCCGAGCGCTGCCGCCGCGGTGACCGACTCGGCGGACGTCTGCGGAACGGAGGGCAGCGGCTCGCCGGTGAACGGGGCGGTGGCACAAGATAACTCGGTGGAGGCGGGTAGTTGGGCCAGCAGGTCGTCCCTCAGGGCGGCGGTCAGCACGGCGCACCCGCACGCGTGCGGACCGTGGTCACCACACCAGTCGGGTGAGGTGCCTCTGGGCGTAGCGGCGCACCGCGGTGGGATCGGTGGTGTCCAGCTGTCCGTGCGGGTGCAGCATCAGCGACATCGCGATGCGGATGAGGATCTCGGACGCCGCGAGCAGATCCTCCTCGGGCATCGCCGCCCCGCTGTGGCGAAGCGTGGCAGCGACCCGAGCGGCGGTGACCGCGATCGGGGCCCCCGCTGTGCGGGAGGTCACCTCGACCAGCATCTCCGGCTCGCTCTCGAGGATCCGTCCGATCAGCGGGATCTCGCGGGTCAGTTGGATTCCCCGGGCGAAGCACTCCACCACGGCCTGCGCCGGGTCGAGATTGCGGGCCAGGTCGTCGAGTTGATCGAAGAACAGCCCCGCCTCGCGCAGGATCAGCACCTCGACCAGCGCATCCTTGTTCGGGAACCGTCGGTAGAGGGTGCTGCGGCTGATCCCGGCACGCTTGGCGACGTCGTCCATATTGGTGCGGCGAATCCCGTAGCGCTCGAACTCCTCCCGCGCGGCGTCGAGCATGGCCTGCTCCGCGGTGGCGGCGGGCAGTGCGGTGGGAGCGCGGCGCGTGGTCATCACCGGTCAGCATATCCATCGTCAGATCGCCCGCAGCGTCACCGGCAGGCGGTCCTTCGGAACCGGCAGGGTGGTGTTGTCGAGCTTCCACGTGTAGCCGTCGGGCACGGACCACTCGTACTCGAGCAGAAGGTTGTGCATGATCGTCTTGATCTCCATCTGCGCGAAGTAGAGACCGATGCACTTGTGGACGCCGCCGCCGAACGGCATCCACGCGTACCGGTGGGACTTGTCCTCGGCGCGTTCGGGGGAGAAGCGGTCCGGGTCGAACCGCTCGGGGTCCGTCCACAGCGCGGGGTTGTGGTGGTTGACCATCCCGATCGCACTGACATACGTGCCCTTCGGGACGAAGTGTCCGTCGATCTCGGTGTCCTCCAACGCTCGTCGGGCGAGACCGGGCACCGGCGAGTTCAGTCGCAGGGACTCCTTCATGACGGCGTCGAGCACCGTGAACTCGGGCAGGTTGTCGTACGTGATGTCGCGTGGCAGTGTGCGGGACTGGGCACGGGCTTTGTCCTGCCACTCCGGGTGCAGGGCAAGGTAGTACGCCATCGTGGTGAGTGTGATGGTGGAGGTGTCGTGCGCGGCCATCAGGACGAAGATCATGTGGTTGACCACGTCCTCGTCGGTGAAGGTGTGGCCCTCCTCGGACCGCGCCCGGCACAGCACGGAGAACAGGTCCGGAGTTTCGGTGGCGCGCTTGGCCGGCAGGTGCGCGCGGAAGAACTCCTCGAGCACGGCACGGCCGGCCAGTCCGCGGGACCACTTCGTCCCGGGGATGTTCCTGCGGACGAGGGACATTCCGGCGTTGACGCAGTCGATGAACGCCTTGTTGATCCGATCCGCCTCCGCGCGTGGCAGATCCAACCCCATGAAGATCTCCAGGGCCAGGTCCAGGGTCAGTTCCTTGAAACGGTTCAGGATCAGTACGTCGTCGCCGACGGGCAGGTTCCGCACGCCGTCGCGCAGCATCGGCTGCATGTCGTCCAGATAGCCGCGCAGATGCTTGTTGTTGAAGGCCTGCTGCAGGATCAGTCGGTGGTGACGGTGCTCCTCGAAGTCCATCAACAGGATCCCGCGGCGGAAGAACGGCCCGATGAGGAATCCCCACGCCGGCTCGGCGGCCAGCGCCTTCTGCCGGTTCGCGGCCACCGACTCGGCGCCGTCGGGAGTGAGTGGGACGGCGAACTTCTGGCCGAACGCATTGATGTAGGTCATGTCCCCGAAGGCGTCTCGGCGCTGGGCCACCAGCCGAACCGGGTTCCGGAAGAACCGCAGGAGTTCGATGACTCCCGGATCGCCGGTGCCGTTGATCGGACGGAGGCCGCTGCCGGCCGGGGGTGATGCCAACTGCTTGGTGCGCACGGGATCTCCTAGCGGGCGGGGGCGGTTTGGCCCAGCGAGTTCATCAGCGGTCGGGGGTCGATCCCGACCCGGCGCCACGCGTCGTACGCCCAGGGCAGGTACAGTGCGCGCAGCGGAAGCCGGTTGACGAGCGGGTTGATGCGGCGCGAGAAGGCGGCGAAGCATTGGAACCGCCTCTCCTTGCGCTGATTCCAGTCGAGACCGCACACCTCGCGCATCTGCGGAGGCAGCGTGCCGACGACGACGGTGCGCATGAAGGCGTTGATCGGGGCGGACAGCACGTTCCACACCGGCCCGGGGATCCGTCGTGGCCCGGGGACTCCCTTGCGGATGTACCCGGTGGCGTAGAGGATCGTCGCCGTCGGCACGAACCGGTCGAGCATCTGGTCCCAGTACTCCAGGAACTCCTCGTAGGTCTGCGGCTGGCTCCGGTCGCTGACCCCGTAGATCCGGTACCAGATCCGGCCCTCCTCGAAGATCTGCACCTTCTCCTCGTACGACAGCCGCCGGATGAAGGTGTCGGTGATGTACAGGACCTGGTCCACGAAGGTCGCGTGCGCCCAGTAGAAGAGTTCGGGGTTGAGTGCGTGGTAGCGCGAACCGTCGCTGATCGTGCCCTTGATCGGCTTGTGGAAGTCGCGGACCGTGCGGCCCCAGTGGTGGGGGTCGTCGCTGTAGACGGTCTTCATGATCGGTGGCCCGCTGCGGCGGGCCCGGCCGAGTGTGTCGGAGAAGATCACCGAGTGGTCCTCGACCGCCTTGCCGAGCTGCTCGATGCAGTTCTCGGTCCCGGCCAGCCGCTGGAAGCCCAGTAGTCCGCGCACGTCGCCGTAGTACTTCCAGATCAGTGAATCGGGGCCCAGTCGCGGTGAGTCCGCGGTGGACTCTGTGTCGACGGGCATCGGGACCGCCTCGCGGATGGCGGCGTCGAAGTCGAGCGGCATCGGTAGTTCCCTGTCTGCTTTGGGACGGTGGAACAAAACTGTCTCGCTGTGTCAGAAAGTAGCATCGAGTGATCTACGACACAAGCGCGCCCCGGCCCGCACGGCCAGTTGCTTCACGAGAACGTCCGCGCACGCGGCGGGTCTCGGGGAGAGTGGACGGTGAGCCCCTCCACGGGGTGCCGCTTCCGTTCC
Organism: Prescottella sp. GW823-FHT02E09; assembly: GCF_058797375.1. Lineage (NCBI taxonomy): Bacteria > Bacillati > Actinomycetota > Actinomycetes > Mycobacteriales > Nocardiaceae > Rhodococcus > Prescottella sp. GW823-FHT02E09. The sequence continues at coordinate 624,093 of NZ_JBXAJP010000002.1, read as the reverse complement.
CCGGAGGGTGATGACAGTGGGCGAGCTACTGCTGAATCCGCACGACTACGACCCGAAGGACTTCGATCCGAACACGCGCCGGCTGTTGCGCGCGACGATCGACTGGTTCGAGGCCCGGGGCAAACTCCGGCTGCTGCAGGACGACCTGCATGCGGTGTGGACCGGGGACTTCATGGACTTCGCCGGGCGGGAGGGCCTGTTCGCGACGTTCCTCACCCCGGCCGCCGAGGCGAACGGTGATCCCAACAAGCGGTGGGATGCCGCGCGCAATGCCGCGCTGAGCGAGATCCTCGGGTTCTACGGGCTGTCCTACTGGTACCTGTGGCAGGTGACGGTGCTCGGGCTCGGGCCGATCTGGATGAGTGACAACCCGACGGCCCGACGGCGCGCGGCCGACCAGTTGGACGCCGGCGGGGTCATGGCGTTCGGGCTGTCCGAGCGCGAGCACGGCGCCGACGTCTACTCGACCGACATGCTGCTCACCCCCTGTGCCGACACGGCCGACGGCACGGCCGCGTTCCGCGCGAACGGCACCAAGTACTACATCGGCAACGGCAACGTCGCCGGCATGGTGTCGGTGTTCGGCCGCCGCACCGACGTCGAAGGCGCCGACGGCTACGTCTTCTTCGTCGTCGACAGCCGGCACCTGCACTACCGCCTCATCGACAACGTCGTGCACGGGCAGATGTACGTCAGCACGTTCGCGCTGCGCGACTATCCGGTGCGGGCGGAGGACATCCTGCACACCGGGGCGGACGCGTTCTCGGCGGCGCTCAACACCGTCAACGTCGGCAAGTTCAACCTGTGCACGGCCTCGATCGGGATCTGCGAGCACGCCTTCTTCGAGGCGATCACGCACGCTCACAACAGGGTTCTTTACGGCAAGCGGGTCACCGACTTCCCGCACGTGCGGGCCAATTTCGTGGACGCCTACGCCCGGCTGATCGCGATGAAACTGTTCAGCGCCCGCGCCGTCGACTACTTCCGTAGCGCGGGACCGGAGGATCGCCGGTATCTGCTGTTCAACCCGATGACCAAGGCGAAGGTCACCTCGGAGGGCGAAACGGTGATGGCATTGCTGCACGACGTCATCGCCGCCAAGGGCTACGAGAAGGACACCTACTTCCGGGAGGCCGCGGAACTGATCGGCACCCTGCCCAAACTCGAGGGCACCGTGCACGTCAACGTCGCGCTGATCCTCAAGTTCATGCCGAAGTATCTGTTCGATCCGGCGTCGTATCCGGATGTCGCCACCCGCACCGACCCCGCCGACGACGCGTTCTTCTGGGCGCAGGGACCCACCCGGGGTGCGGGCAGCGTGCAGTTCCAGGACTGGACCCGGGTGTTCGACGAGCATGCCGACATCCCCAACGTCGCACGGTTCCAGGAGCAGGCACTCGAGCTCCGTGAACTGCTCGCGACGGCGGCTCCGGACGCCGGGCAGCAGAAGGACCTGGACTTTCTGCTCACCGTCGGGCATCTGTTCGAGCTGATCGTCTACGGGCAGTTGATCCTCGAACAGGCCGACATCGTCGGTCTCGACCGTGATCTGCTCGAGCAGATCTTCGACTTCCAGATCCGCGACTTCTCCAGGTACGCGGTTGCTCTGCACGGCAAGCCGTCGTCGACGGAGGCGCAACAGGAGTGGGCGATCGGCGCGATCCGCAAGCCCGCGGTCGACCCCGAACGGTTCGACCGGGTGTGGGAGCAGATCGCCGGGTACGACGGCGCGTACGAGATGCGGCCCTAGGCTGTCGGTATGACGGACAGCATGGGTGACGCGAATCGGTGGGTCGAGGTCGACCACTATCTGGTCGAGACCGTTCTGGGTGCGGACGACGCACTCGAACGCGCCCTCGCGGCCAACGCCGCGGCGGGACTGCCGCCGATCGACGTGTCGCCGGCGCAGGGCAAGCTGCTGAACCTGCTGGCGCGCATGGTCGGTGCGTCGCGTGTGCTCGAGATCGGCACCCTCGGTGGGTACAGCACCATCTGGCTCGCCCGCGCGGTCGGGGGGTCGGGGCGGGTCGTCACACTCGAGTTCGAACCTCGCCATGCCACGGTCGCCCGGGACAACGTGGACCGGGCCGGTGTCGGCGACCGGGTCGACATCCGGGTCGGTGCGGCGCTGGACGTGCTGCCGGGTGTCGAGGCCGACGGCATCGCTCCCTTCGACCTGGTGTTCATCGACGCCGACAAGGTGAACAATTCCAACTACGTGCGGTGGGCCCTGCGGTTGTCGCGGCCCGGCACGGTGATCGTCGTCGACAATGTGGTGCGCGGCGGATCGGTGTCCAACCCCGATCTCGACGACGAGGCCGTCCGCGCCAGTCGCGAGGTCCTCGAAATGCTGGCGGCCGAGCCGCGCCTCGATGCCACCGCGCTGCAGACTGTCGGCTCGAAAGGGTGGGACGGTTTCGCTCTTGCGCTGGTGGTGAAGTGAAACCGGCCCGCGATTTCCGCTTGCGCTGACGGTTCGGCGTCGTCCACGTAGGGTGTGACGCGCGCGACCATCTGACCGTCGAACCTCGAGAGACGCAGGCGAATGCACAAGCTGAGAACCACCATTGCCGCGGCCGGCCTGGCCGTGCTCCCGTTCCTCGCAACTGCGCCGGCCAACGCCGCCGTGCTGAACATCCCGGGACTCATCGATCAGGGAATCGACACCCTGCAGTACACGGCCGCATCCGGTGTCTCCGACACCGTTTCGTCGTTGGCCCAGTACACCGCGGCCCACGCGTACCTCACCGGCGATCCCGCCTCCCGGTACATCGTGGTGCTCGGTGCCCGTCTCGACGCCGACGGTCTGCTGCCCGCCGTGCTCAACGCTCGGCTGGACACCGCGGCCGCGATCGCGCGCCTCCACCCGCAGAACAAGGTGATCGTCTCGGGCGGGCCGACGCAGCCGCTGCCCTACAGCGAATCGCAGGCGATGTTCGCCGGTCTCGTGCTGAGGGGCGTCAATCCGGCCAGCATCATCCTCGAGAACGCTTCGTACTCGACGGTCGAGAACGCTCGCAACACCACCGGAGTCCTCTCCGGGGCCGGCGCGGACGGCGCCGTCCTCGTCACGTCCGCGTCGCACATCGACCGGGCGCTCGGGGCGTTCCGGTCCGCGTCGGGTCAGTTCCGGTACACCCCCGTCGCCGTCCCCGGATGGTGATGGCGGTCCGACGGTTCCTTCCCGATCGGACTCGCCTCCCGGTGCGGGGCGCCGGCCGGTCGTAGCATCGGATCCGTGGCCAATCCGACCGTCCGTTCCGGTGCCTCCGATCCGCTGCGTGTCCTCGTCTACAGCAGTGATGCCTCGACTCGTCAGCAGGTGATGCGCGCCCTCGGTCGGCGCCCGCATCCCGACCTGCCAGAGCTCGAGTACGTGGAGGTCGCGACGGCGCCGGTGGTGGTCCGCACGATGGACGCGGGCGGGATCGATCTGGCGATTCTCGACGGTGAGGCGGCGCCGGCGGGTGGCATGGGAATCGCCAAGCAGCTCAAGGATGAGCTCGACGTGTGCCCGCCGGTGGTGGTGCTCACCGGACGCGCCGACGATGCGTGGCTCGCGGACTGGTCGCGGGCGGAGGCCGCGGTGCCGCACCCGATCGACCCCTTCCGCCTGGCAGAGGCCGTCGTTCCGCTGTTGCGGCGTCCGTGACGTAACCGGTGCCGGCTCGATATCGCGGCGCCATCGGAAGACTCGCGGGTAAAACCGAAGCCAAGGGTGGCGCCTGTCCCGGTAGGCTGAGGCGTAGATCACATTCTGCGGGTGGATTCTCCTGATTGCGTGATTGTGCGTCTCTCGTGGCTACCCGCCGCTCGTGGTCTGGGTGCGACCGTCCGGCATCGGGCACGGACGGTCGGTCTCGCGACGAGAGGAGCTGAGGCGACGTGAACGTATACGTGCCGATTCTCGTGCTCGGGGCGATTGCCGCCGCGTTCGCGGTCTTCTCCGTGATCGTCGCGTCGGTCGTGGGGCCCAGGCGGCTCAACCGCGCGAAGCTCGAGCCGTACGAGTGCGGGATCGAGCCCACCCCCGCCGAAGCAGGGCGGGGCCTGGCCGGGCAGCGGGTCCCGGTGAAGTACTACCTGACGGCGATGCTGTTCATCATCTTCGACATCGAGATCGTGTTCCTCTACCCGTGGGCCGTCCACTTCGACGCGCTCGGTGTGTTCGGTCTGGCCGTGATGGCCGTGTTCGTGTTCAACGTTGCGGTGGCCTACGTGTACGAGTGGCGGCGTGGGGGATTGAGCTGGGACTAGGCGTGTTTCGGGTGACTGCCGAGCGGAGGTGAACCGGGTATGGGTCTCGAGGAGAAGCTGCCGAGTGGATTCGTGCTGAGCACGGTCGAGACGGTTGCCGGCTACGCGCGCAAGGGCTCGTTGTGGCCCGCCACCTTCGGTCTCGCCTGCTGCGCGATCGAGATGATGGCCACCACCTCCGGCCGGTTCGACCTCGCCCGATTCGGGATGGAGGCGTTCCGGGCATCCCCGCGCCAGGCAGATCTCATGATCGTCGCCGGCCGGGTGAGTCAGAAGATGGCCCCGGTGCTGCGCCAGGTCTACGACCAGATGGTCGAGCCCAAGTGGGTGCTCGCGATGGGGGTGTGCGCGTCGTCGGGCGGGATGTTCAACAACTATGCGATCGTGCAGGGCGTCGACCACGTGGTTCCGGTCGACATCTACCTGCCGGGCTGCCCGCCCCGCCCCGAGATGCTGCTCAACGCGATCCTGACGCTGCACGCCAAGATCCAGGAGATGCCGCTCGGGGTCAATCGCGAACAGGCCGTGCGCGCGGCGGAGGAAGCGGCGCTGGCCGCCAGGCCCACGATCGACCTCGGCCTGCCGGGACGCGGAGCCGGGACGGTGTTGCGATGACGAACCAGCGTGACGGTGGCCCGGGTGCTCTCGGGGGACCCGATCCCGAGGCCACGGCCGGTCCGGAGGGCACGGTGCCTCCCGAGTCGGTCGCGGGCGGCGAGATGATCGGGCTGCGGCAGGGCATGTTCGGCGTCGGTGGCACCGGCGACACCTCCGGCTACGGCCGACTCGTTCGGCCGGTCACATTGCCGGGCAGCACCTCTCGTCCCTACGGTGGCTGTTTCGACGATGTCGTCGACACCCTCGCGGCCGCGCTCGACCGCACCGGGATGCTGTTCGACGACGCCGTCGAGCGGGTGGTCGTCTTCCGCGGCGAACTGACCCTGCACGTGCGACGCGAGCGTCTGCCGACGGTCGCGCGACTGCTGCGCGACGACCCCGAGCTGCGGTTCGAGCTGTGCCTGGGAGTCAGTGGCGTGCACTACCCGCAGGATTCCGGGCGGGAGCTGCACGCGGTGTACCCGCTGATGTCGATCACCCACGGCCGCCGGATGCGGCTGGAGGTGGCGGTGCCGGATGCCGACCCGCACGTCCCGTCGCTGTACCGGGTGTACCCCACGACGGACTGGCACGAGCGGGAGACGTACGACTTCTTCGGCCTGATCTTCGACGGCCACCCGTCGCTCACCAGGATCGAGATGCCCGACGACTGGGTGGGACACCCGCAGCGCAAGGACTACCCCCTCGGCGGGATCCCCGTCGAGTACAAGGGGGCGACGATCCCGCCACCGGACGAACGGAGGGCCTACCAGTGAACAACCCTCTCGATCCCCTCGACCGGAACGGCAACGACGACGCGGAGTTCACCGTCGGCGGGCAGGACTGGGACGAGTTGGTGGACGCTGCGCACAGTGCCCGGGATGCCGGGGCCGAACGCATCGTCGTGAACATGGGTCCGCAGCACCCGTCCACGCACGGGGTGCTGCGGCTGATCCTGGAGATCGAGGGGGAGACGGTCACCGAGACCCGCTGTGGGGTCGGCTACCTGCACACCGGGATCGAGAAGAACCTCGAGTACCGCAACTGGACACAGGGCGTCACGTTCGTCACCCGGATGGACTATCTGTCCCCGTTCTTCAACGAGGTCGCGTATTGCCTCGGCGTCGAGAAGCTTCTCGACATCACCGACCAGATCCCCGACCGCGCCACCGTCGTCCGCGTCCTGCTGATGGAACTCAACCGGATCTCGTCGCACCTGGTCGCACTCGCGACGGGCGGCATGGAGCTGGGCGCGATCACCCCGATGCTGTTCGGTTTCCGTGAACGCGAACTGGTCCTGGACGTGTTCGAGATGATCACCGGACTGCGCATGAACCACGCGTACATCCGCCCCGGCGGGCTGTCCCAGGATCTGCCCGACGGCGCGGTGCCGAAAGTGCGCGAGCTGCTCGACCTCATGCCGCGCCGGCTGAAGGACATCGAGGACCTGCTGAGCGAGAACCCGATCTGGAAGGCACGGACGAAGGGGATCGGCTACCTCGACCTGACCGGCTGCATGGCGCTCGGGGTGACCGGACCCGTTCTGCGGGCCACCGGTCTGCCCCTGGACGTGCGCCGGTCTGACCCGTACTGCGGCTACGAGACCTACGAGTTCGACGTCGTCACCGAGTCCGGATCCGACTGCTACGGCCGCTATCTCGTCCGTCTACGCGAGATGGCGGAGTCGCTGAAGATCGTCGAACAGTGCCTCGACCGCCTGCGTCCGGGACCGGTCATGGTGGCGGACAAGAAGATCGCCTGGCCCGCCGACCTGGCCGTCGGCGCCGACGGCCTCGGGAACTCGCTCGAACACATCCGGAAGATCATGGGCACCTCGATGGAGGAACTGATCCACCACTTCAAGCTGGTCACCGAGGGATTCCGGGTGCCGCCCGGTCAGGTGTACATCGCGGTGGAGTCACCGCGCGGTGAGCTGGGCGTGCACATGGTCAGCGACGGCGGAACCCGGCCTTTCCGGGTGCACTACCGGGATCCGTCGTTCACCAATCTCCAGGCAGTCTCGGCGATGTGCGAGGGAGGCATGGTTGCCGACGTGATCGCGTCCGTCGCCAGCATCGATCCCGTCATGGGGGGAGTGGACCGATGACCGGAGCGCGAGAAGCCGAGGGTCCGGGCCCGGTGTTCGTCGAGTTGGGCCGTCCCGGTGACCGTCCGAGTTATCCGCCCGACGTGCACGCACGCCTGGCGTCCGATGCCGAGGAGATCGTCGCTCGCTACGAGACCTGCGACGTCGCGGCGGAGGACCGACGTGGGCCCGACGGCCCCGGCCGTTCGGCGCTGCTGCCGCTGCTGCACCTGGTGCAGTCCGAGGACGGCTACGTCTCCCCGGCGGGAATCGACTTCTGCGCGCGTCAACTCGGCCTCACCACGGCCGAGGTCACCGCCGTCGCCACGTTCTACTCGATGTACCGGCGCAGCCCCACCGGCACGTACCACGTCGGGGTGTGCACCAACAGCCTGTGCGCGGTGATGGGTGGTGACGCGATCCACGCCGCCCTCCGGGACCACCTCGGGATCGGCGACGGCGAGACCACCGCGGACGGATCGGTGACTCTCGAACACATCGAGTGCAACGCGGCGTGCGACTTCGCGCCGGTGATGATGGTGAACTGGGAGTTCTTCGACAACCAGACGCCGGCATCGGCCACCGGGATCGTCGACACCCTCCGATCGGGAGAGGTCGTCACTCCGAGTCGCGGTGCGCCGCTGTGCTCCTTCCGCGACACGGCCCGAGTGCTCGCCGGGTTCCCGGACCGGCGGCCCGGGGCGCTCGAGGCGGGCGGTGGGGCCGGCGACGCGACCCTGGCCGGACTGCGTGTCAGCCGCGAACTGCAGGAGCGTCCGGGGCGGGGCGGCGCCGGCGCCCTGACGCCCGTGCTGAGCCGGCACTGGGACGACGCCATGTCGTGGACCCTCGACACCTACCACCGTCACGACGGATACACCGCACTGCGCAAGGCGCTCGGCGCGAACCCGGACGAGGTGATCCAGACGGTCAAGGACGCCGGGTTGCGTGGCCGCGGCGGGGCCGGATTCCCGACCGGGATGAAGTGGTCGTTCATCCCGCAGGACCCGGCCACGGACGGCACCGCCAAGCCGCACTACCTGGTCGTCAACGCGGACGAGTCGGAACCGGGCACCTGCAAGGACATTCCGTTGATGCTCGCCACTCCGCACGCGCTGATCGAGGGGGTGATCATCGCGGCGTACGCGATTCGCGCCGCGCGCGCCTTCATCTATCTGCGCGGGGAGGTGGTACCGGTGCTGCGCCGACTCCAGGCGGCGGTGGCCGAGGCGTACGACGCGGGATACCTCGGCCGCGACATCCTCGGATCCGGGTACGACCTCGACATCGTCGTCCACGCCGGCGCCGGCGCGTACATCTGCGGCGAGGAGACCGCGCTGCTCGATTCGCTGGAGGGGCGTCGTGGCCAGCCTCGACTGCGACCGCCGTTCCCGGCGGTCGCCGGTCTGTACGCGTGCCCGACGGTGGTCAACAATGTCGAATCCATCGCGAGCGTGCCGCCGATCATCCTCCGCGGACCGGAGTGGTTCCGCAGCATGGGCAGCGAGGCCTCACCCGGCTTCACCCTCTACTCCCTGTCCGGCCACGTGACCCGGCCGGGCCAGTACGAGGCGCCGCTGGGAATCACGTTGCGGCAGTTGCTCGACCACGCGGGCGGCGTCCGGGCCGGGCACCGACTCAAGTTCTGGACCCCGGGCGGATCGTCGACGCCGATCTTCACCGACGAGCACCTCGACGTGCCGCTCGACTACGAGGGCGTCGCCGCAGCAGGATCCATGCTGGGCACCAAGGCGCTGCAGATCTTCGACGAGACCACCTGCGTGGTCCGGGTGGTCCTGCGCTGGACGCAGTTCTATGCGCACGAGTCGTGTGGCAAGTGCACCCCGTGCCGGGAGGGCACGTACTGGCTGGTGCAGATCCTCGAACGCCTCGAGCGCGGCGACGGTACCGAGGAAGACCTGTCGACACTGCTCGACATCTCGGACACCATCCTCGGCAAGTCGTTCTGCGCACTCGGTGACGGCGCGGCGAGCCCGATCATGTCCTCGCTGAAGTACTTCCGTGACGAGTACATCGCTCACCTCGAGCACCACGGTTGCCCGTTCGACCCGGACGCGGCGGCTCTCGTCTCCCGGGTTGCCGCGGGACCGGAAAGGGGGAGGCCATGACCGTCAACGTCAACGTCGACGCCTCGGGTCAGCCGGTGCCGTCGGACCGGGTGACCTTCACGATCGACGGAGTCGAGGTCACGGTCCCGAAGGGGACGCTGGTGATCCGGGCGGCCGAGGGGATCGGGATCCAGATCCCCCGGTTCTGCGATCATCCGTTGCTGGAACCGGTGGGCGCCTGCCGTCAGTGTCTCGTCGACGTGGAGGGGCAGCGCAAACCGCTCGCGTCGTGTACCACCGTCGCGACGGACGGCATGGTCGTCCGGACCCAGGTCACGTCCGAGGTCGCCGACAAGGCGCAGAAGGGCGTGATGGAACTGCTGCTCATCAACCATCCACTGGACTGCCCGGTGTGTGACAAGGGCGGTGAGTGCCCGCTGCAGAACCAGGCGATGTCGAGCGGGCGGGCCGAGTCCCGTTTCGGTGGCGTCAAACGCACGTTCCCCAAACCGATTCCGCTGTCGACCGAGGTCCTGCTGGATCGCGAGCGATGTGTGCTGTGCGCCCGGTGTACACGGTTCTCGCGGCAGGTCGCGGGCGACCCGATGATCGAACTTCTCGAACGTGGCGCGTTGCAGCAGGTGGGGATCGGGGAGGACGAGCCGTTCGACTCGTACTTTTCCGGCAACACCGTCCAGATCTGCCCGGTCGGTGCCCTCACCGGGGCGGCGTACCGGTTCCGGGCCCGGCCGTTCGACCTGGTGTCGAGCCCCAGTGTGTGCGAGCACTGCGCGAGCGGATGCGCGCAGCGCACCGATCACCGCCGGGGTACCGTGCTGCGCCGGCTCGCCGGTGACGACCCGCAGGTCAACGAGGAGTGGAACTGCGACAAGGGCCGCTGGGCGTTCACGTACGCAACAGAGCCCGATCGGCTCGAGACCCCGATGATTCGCAGCGCACCCGGCGACCTGGTCCCCGCATCGTGGTCGGAGGCGCTGGCGGTCGCCGCGCGGGGATTGCGAGCGGTCGAGGGCGGTGTCGGGGTGTTGGCCGGCGGGCGGGCCACATACGAAGACGCGTACGCCTACTCGAAGTTCGCGCGGATCGCGCTGGGCACCAACGATATCGACTTCCGTGCCCGCGCGCACTCGGTCGAGGAGGCCGACTTCCTCGCCGCCCGCGTTGCCGGGCGCGGGCTGGGTGTGGATCCGGCGGCGGTCACGTACGACGATCTCGATCGGGCGCCGGCCGTCCTGTTGGTCGCGTTCGAACCGGAGGAGGAGTCGCCGATCGTCTTCCTCCGCCTGCGAAAGGCCGTGCGCACCAAAAAGACCGTGGTGCTCGCGATCGCGCCCTTCGCGAGCCGGGGCCTCGGGAAGTTGTCCGGCAGGCTGCTGCGCGCGGCCCCCGGGGACGAGCCTGCGATTCTCGACGAGTTGAGTGGTTCGGAGTTCCTGCGTTGTTCCGGTGCGGTGATCCTGGTCGGGGAGCGCGCCGCCGTGATCCCGGGCGCGCTGGCCGCGCTGGCCCGCCTCGCCGACGACACGGGGGCGCGCGTGGGGTGGGTGCCGCGGCGGGCCGGTGAGCGCGGCGCGCTCGAGGCCGGTGCGCTGCCGAACCTGCTGCCCGGCGGACGACCGGTCGTCGACGCCGAGGCCCGACGCCAGGTTGCCGCCGCATGGGGTGTAGCCGACCTCCCGGCCGCGACCGGTCGCGACACCGCTGCCATGCTTGCCGCCGCCGCGTCGGGTGACCTCGGTGGGTTGCTGATCGGTGGTGTCGAACTCGACGATCTGCCGGATCCGCGGCTCGCACTGTCGGCGATCGAGAACGCCGGATTCGTCGTCAGTCTCGAATTACGCCGCAGCGCGGTCACCGACTGTGCCGACGTGGTGTTCCCGGTGGCGCCCGTCGCGGAGAAGGGCGGCACCTTCCTCGACTGGGAGGGGCGTGCGCGACCGTTCGGTGCAGCGCTGCACACCACCGGCGCCGTGCCCGACGGGCGGGTGCTCGATGCCCTCGCCACCGAGATGGGCGCCCGTCTCGGTCTGCGCGATGTCGCGTCCGCGGATGCGGAACTCGGACGCCTCGGTGCGTGGGACGGCGCCCGTCCCGCCGCGGTCGGTGCGGCGCCGAGCGGGGCACGGGAACCGGGTCCGGGCGAGGCCGTGCTCGCGGGCTGGCGGATGCTCCTCGACGCCGGACGGATGCAGGACGGCGAACCGTACCTCGCGGGCACGGCCCGCGCACCCGTGCTGCGATTGTCGGCCGACTGCGCCGACGAGATCGGTGCCCGGGACGGTGATCCGGTGACCGTCGAGAGCGATCGCGGAACCGTCACGCTGCCGCTCGAGATCACCGACCTGCCGTACCGCGTGGTGTGGCTGCCGCTGAACTCGCCCGGTTCGGCGGTGTATCGACAGCTCGGACGGGTGCCCGGCGACGTCGTGCGTCTCCGCCGCGACCAGCCCGGCGGAGCAGCGGTGAACCCGGCGCGCGGGGAGGCGCTGCGATGACCACGCCGATCGACCCGACCAGCACCCTCGCCTACACGGATCTGTCGATGTTCGGCCGCGACCCGTGGTGGCTGGTCGTCGCGAAAGCGTTGGGCATCTTCGTGTTCCTGGTGCTCACCGTGCTGATCGCGATCTACGCCGAACGCAAGGTGCTGGCGTGGATGCAGATGCGGGTCGGCCCCGACCGGGTGGGCCCCCGCGGCATCCTGCAGAGCCTCGCCGACGGCATCAAGCTGGCGCTCAAGGAGGGCATCGTCCCCGCGGGCGTCGACAAGCCCGTCTACCTGCTGGCGCCGATCATCGCCACCGTGCCGGCGTTCATGGCGTTCGCGGTGATCCCGTTCGGTCCCGAGGTCTCGATCCTCGGAACCCGGACGCCGTTGCAGCTCACCGATCTCCCGGTGGCCGTGCTCTACGTCCTCGCCGTCACGTCCGTCGGCGTGTACGGAATCGTCCTGGCGGGGTGGGCGTCCGGCTCTACCTATCCGCTGCTGGGCGGCCTGCGTTCCACGGCGCAGGTGATCTCGTACGAGGTTGCGATGGCGCTGTCGTTCGCTGCGGTGTTCCTCGACGCGGGCACGATGTCGACGTCGGGAATCGTTGCCGCGCAGAGCGGCCACTGGTATGTCTTCCTGCTGCTGCCGTCGTTCCTCATCTACGTCACGTCGATGGTCGGCGAGACCAACCGGGCGCCGTTCGACCTGCCGGAGGCAGAGGGCGAACTGGTCGGCGGATTCCACACGGAGTACTCGTCGCTGCGGTTCGCGATGTTCATGCTCGCCGAGTACGTGAACATGGTGACGGTGTCGGCTCTGGCGGCGACGCTGTTCCTCGGCGGCTGGCACGCACCGTGGCCGCTGAGCATGTGGGACGGCGCCAACTCCGGGTGGTGGCCGCTGCTGTGGTTCGTCGTGAAGGTCTGGGGCTTCCTGTTCGTGTTCGTCTGGCTGCGCGGCACCCTGCCGCGGCTGCGGTACGACCAGTTCATGAACCTGGGCTGGAAGGTGCTCATCCCGGTGTCCCTCGTGTGGGTCATGGTGGTCGCCACGGTGCGCGCACTGCGCATCGAGGGCTACGAGACGCGGTCGATCGTCCTTCTCGTCGGCGGCACGGTCGTGGGACTGCTCCTGGTGGCGCTGCTGTACCGCAAGTTGCGGCCCGGGCCGCCGGTTCCCGGCGCATCGGTGCCGTCGGCGCCGGCACCCTTCGACCCGATGGCCGGCGGATTCCCGGTTCCGCCGCTGCCGGGCCAGGCCGTCCGGTCCGAGCCCGCTCTCGTGCGGTCCGGACACTCCGGAAAGGAGGATCTCGATGCCTGACTTCTTCGACTCCGTCGCGGGTTTCGGCGTGACCTTCTCGACGATGTTCAAGAAACCCGTGACCGAGTTCTATCCCGAGGTCAAGACGCCGACGGCCGAGCGCTACCACGGCCGACACCAACTCAACCGTCATCCGGACGGCCTCGAGAAGTGCATCGGCTGCGAGTTGTGCGCGTGGGCGTGCCCGGCCGACGCCATCTACGTCGAGGGCGCCGACAACACCGCCGAGGAGCAGTACTCGCCGGGGGAGCGGTACGGCCGCGTCTACCAGATCAACTACCTGCGCTGCATCGGCTGCGGGCTGTGCGTCGAGGCGTGTCCCACCCGAGCGCTCACGATGACCAACGAGTACGAGATGGTCGACGACAACCGCGCCGACCTGATCTACGAGAAGGACCGGCTTCTCGCACCGCTGCAGCCGGGCATGGAGGCTCCGCCGCACCCGATGGCGCCGGGCGCCACCGACGAGGACTACTACCGCGGAAAAGTGACCGGCACGGTGACCGATCCCGGGACGCGACCCGGGGAGGTGGGCTAGTGGACACCGCGAGCCTGCACTCGACGGTGTTGCTGGCCGCGGAGACCTTCACGCGCACATCCTCCGGGGAGGGCGTGCAGTTCTGGATCCTCGGCACCATCGCGGTCATCGGCGCGCTCGGCGTGGTGTGCGCGCCCAAGGCGGTGTACTCGGCGGTCTTCCTGGCGATGACGATGATCATCCTCGCGGTCTTCTACATCGCGCAGGGCGCGCTGTTCCTCGGCGTCGTGCAGGTGGTGGTCTACACCGGCGCTGTGATGATGCTGTTCCTGTTCGTGGTGATGCTCATCGGCGTGGACTCGTCCGACTCGCTCGTGGAAACGCTTCGCGGGCAGCGAATTGCAGCGGTGGTGGCCGGTGTCGGGTTCGGGCTGCTGCTGATCGGCGGGCTCGGGAACGCGACCGTCGGATCGCTCGGCGCGGACGGGACCCGGGTCGGATTCGTCGGCCTGGATCAGGCGAACGCCGGCGGCAACGTCGAGGGCCTGGCCGAGATCGTGTTCATCCGGTACGTGTGGGTCTTCGAGCTCACCGGTGCACTGCTGATCACCGCGACGATCGGCGCGATGGTGCTGGCTCATCGCGAACGCTTCGAGCGACGGCTCGGCCAGCGGGAGATGTCCCGGCAGCGGTTCCGCGAGTGGGGTGCGGACGAGCTCGGCGCCGCGGCCCGTGTCACTCCGCTGCCGAGCCCCGGCGTCTACGCGCGGCACAACGCCGTCGACATGCCGGCGCGCTTGCCCGACGGCACTTACGCTCGTGAGTCCGTCAGCAGATTGCTCACCCCGCGCGATGTCGCGCCGGCCACCGAGCCGTCCGACACGGAGGGGGAGCGATGAACCCGGAGAACTACCTGTACCTGGCGGCGTTGCTCTTCACGATCGGCGCGGCGGGAGTGCTGCTGCGGCGCAACGCGATCGTCGTGTTCATGTGCATCGAGCTGATGCTCAACGCCGCCAACCTGGCCTTCGTGACCTTCGCCCGGATGCACGGCAACCTCGACGGCCAGGTGTTCGCGTTCTTCACGATGGTGGTCGCCGCGGCCGAGGTCGTCATCGGACTCGCGATCATCATGACCATCTTCCGCACCCGTCGTTCGGCTTCGGTCGACGACGCCGACCTGCTGAAGTACTGACGTGAACGGGGGGACGGGAATTCAATCGCTCATCTGGCTCCTGCCGGCGTTTCCGTTGTTCGGTGCCGCCGCCCTGCTGCTCGTCGGTCGGCGCAGCGACCGCTGGGGCCACCTCCTCGGGTGTGCCGCCGCCCTCGCGTCCTTCGTGATCGCCGCGGCGCTGTTCGTCGACCTGATCGGCCGGGACGCGTCCGACCGCGTCGCGCAGCAGGATCTGTTCACGTGGCTGCCGGTGGCCGGGCTGCAGGTGGACTTCGGGCTCCGGCTCGACCAGCTGTCGATGTGCTTCGTACTGCTGATCACCGGCGTCGGATCGCTCATTCACATCTACTCGGTCGGCTACATGAAGACCGATCCCGGTCGCCGGAGGTTCTTCGCGTACCTCAACCTGTTCCTCGCCGCGATGCTGCTGCTGGTGCTCGCGGACAACTATCTCGGCCTGTACGTCGGCTGGGAGGGCGTGGGTCTCGCGTCCTACCTGCTCATCGGGTTCTGGCAGTTCAAACCGACGTCCGCTACCGCGGCGAAGAAGGCGTTCGTCGTCAACCGCGTCGGCGACATGGGCCTGATGGTCGGACTGATGATCATGTTCGCGACGTTCGGTTCGGTGTCGTTCGCCGATGTCCTCGGCGGGGTCGGTGACACCAGCGGCGGAGTGACCACCGCGCTCGGTCTCGTCCTTGTGCTCGCCGCGTGCGGCAAGTCGGCGCAGGTACCGCTGCAGTCGTGGCTCGGCGACGCCATGGAGGGCCCGACGCCGGTGTCGGCGCTGATCCACGCGGCGACGATGGTCACTGCGGGCGTCTACCTGATCGTGCGATCCGGGCCGATCTTCGAGGCGTCGCCCGGCGCGCAGTTGGCGGTCGTGCTGGTCGGCGCGGTCACCCTGCTGTTCGGCGCGATCATCGGCTGCGCCAAGGACGACATCAAGAAGGCGCTCGCCGCGTCGACGATGAGTCAGATCGGCTACATGGTGATGGCCGCCGGGCTCGGCCCGGCGGGCTACGCGTTCGCGATCATGCTGCTGCTCGCCCACGGGTTCTTCAAGGCCGGACTGTTCCTCGGCGCCGGGTCGGTGATGCACGGGATGAACGACGAGACCGACATGCGCCGTTACGGTGGACTGCGGACGCTGATGCCGATCACGTTTGCCACCTTCGGTTTCGGATACCTCGCAATCATCGGGATACCCCCGTTCTCAGGTTTCTTCTCCAAGGACAAGATCATCGAGGCCGCGTTCGGGTCGGGTGGTGCCGGTGGCGTCGCCCTCGGCACCGTCGCGCTGCTCGGCGCAGGGCTGACCGCGTTCTACATGACGCGGGTGATGCTGATGACGTTCTTCGGCGAGCGGCGCTGGGCGGCAGGAGCGACGCCTGCGGAGCGACCGGAAGGCACGGTCCATCCGCACGAGTCGCCCGCGGTGATGACCGTGCCGATGGTGGTGATCGCGGTCGGCTCCGTGGCCGCCGGCGGGTTGCTCGCGATCGGCGGCACGCTCGAGCACTGGCTCGAACCGGTCTGGACCGAGTTCGGTGCGGCCGCAGAGCATGCCGAACTCGCCGTCCCGGTGTGGGCGATCACGGTCGTCACGCTGGCGGTGGTCCTCGCCGGCGTCGCTTTCGCGTGGCGGCAGTACGCGACCCGGCCGGTGCCCACCACGGCCCCGGACGAGGTATCGGTGCTCACCGTCGCGGCACGCAACGACCTCTACGGTGATGCCGTCGACGAGGCCGCGTTCATGCGTCCCGGACAGCGGTTGGTGCGGGCGTTGACGACGGTCGAGGACAAGGGCATCGACGGCGCGGTCGGCGGAATCGCGGCCCTGCTCGGGGCCGCCTCGGTGGGGCTTCGGCGACTGCAGACCGGCTTCGTCCGCTCCTACGCCCTGTACATGTTCGTCGGCGCGGCCGTCGTGGTCGCCGCCGCACTGGTCGGGAGGGTGGGATGAGCGACATTCCCTGGCTGACGGTGCTGTGGGTCCTGCCGTTGGTGGGTGCCGCCGCCGCGTTGGTGACGCCCGCCCGGGATCGGACCCTCGCGAAGTGGATCGCGGTGGCGACGGCGCTGCTGACCTTGCTGGTGGCCGCGGTTCTCGCGGTCCGCTTCGACCCGGCCGGTACGCAGTACCAGTTCGTCGAATCGCATTCGTGGATACCGGCCTTCGGGACCCGGTACGAGCTGGGACTCGACGGCATCGCATTGGTGCTGGTGCTGCTGACCGCAGTCCTCGTGCCCTTGCTGCTGCTGGCAGGATGGCGCGACGTGGCGCCGGACGACTCGCGCCCGCGTGCCACGCACACGTACGTCGCGCTGATCCTCGTCGTCGAGGCGATGGTGCTGATGTCGTTCCTGTCCCTCGACATCCTGCTGTTCTATGTCTTCTTCGAGGCCATGCTGATCCCGATGTACTTCCTCATCGGCGGATTCGGGCAGGCCGGCGTCGGCAGGTCCCGGGCCGCGGTGAAGTTCCTGCTGTACAACCTGTTCGGCGGCCTGATCATGCTGGCCGCGGTGATCGGCCTGTACGTGGTCACGGCGGGGTCGGACAGCCCGTTCGAGACGGGGACGTTCGACTTCCGGGCCGTCGTCGACGCCGTCGCCTCGGGCGCGCTGCCGATCGACGCGCCGGTCGCCAACGCGCTGTTCCTCGGATTCATGTTCGCGTTCGCGGTGAAGGCGCCGCTGTGGCCGCTGCACAGCTGGCTCCCGGACGCGGCAGTCGAGGCCACGCCGGTCAGCGCGGTCCTGATGATGGCCGTGGTCGACAAGGTGGGTACGTTCGCGATGCTGCGCTACGGCCTGCAGTTGTTCCCCGACGCCGCACAGTATTTCGCGCCGCTCGTCGTGACCCTGGCTGTGATCGGCATCGTGTACGGCGCGCTGCTGGCGATCGGTCAGACCGACGTCATGCGCCTGATCGCGTACACCTCGATCTCCCATTTCGGATTCATCGTGCTGGGGGTGTTCGCGATGACCAGTCAGGGGCAGAGCGGCTCGACTCTCTACATGGTCAACCACGGAATCTCCACCGCCGCACTGATGCTGGTCGCCGGATTCCTGGTCTCGCGGCGCGGGACCCGGGCCATCGCGGACTACGGCGGCGTGCAGAAGGTGGCGCCGCTGATGGCCGGCACGTTCCTCATCGCGGGCCTGGCCACGCTGTCGCTGCCGGGGCTGGCCCCGTTCATCAGCGAGTTCCTCGTGCTGATCGGGACCTACACCCGCTATCCGCTGGCGGCGGTGCTCGCAACGATCGCGCTGGTCCTCGCGGCCCTGTACGTGCTGTGGCTGTACCAGCGGATGATGACCGGTCCGGTCCGGGACGGGAACGAACGCATCGGCGACCTGAGACGCCGCGAGATCGCGGTGATCGCGCCGCTGATCGCGCTGCTGGTGGTCCTCGGGGTCTATCCCAAACCGATCCTCGACGTCATCACACCCGCGGTCGAGAACACGCTGACCACGATCGACCGGCCGGATCCGGCGCCGGTCGTCGCCGAGCAGGACGGAGGTGGTCCCCGGTGACTCTCGCCGACGGAGTTCTGCCCGCCCCCGACATCGAGTACGGCCTGCTCTCGCCGATGCTGATCGTGTTCGGTGTCGCGGTCGCGGGGGTGCTCGTCGAGGCGTTCGCGCCGCGGCGAGTCCGGTACGCGACCCACGTCGTCCTCGCGCTCGGCGGCCTCGTGGCGGCGTTCGTCGCCGTCGTCGCGCTGTCCGGGACCCGGGCCGTGGCCGTCTCGGGGTCCGTCGCGATCGACGGTCCGACGCTGTTCCTGCAGGGGACGATCCTGCTGGTGTCGGTGCTCGCGATCGCCCTGATCGCCGACCGGGGCACGGACCGGGCCGCCGACCGGCGTGGTGCGACTGTCGGCGGATCGGTCGACGCATTCACCCCGCGTGCGTCCGCGGTCCCGGGCAGTGTGGCAGAGAAGGAAGCGACCCGGGCCGGCGTCATGCAGACCGAGGTGTTTCCGCTGACGATGTTCGCGGTCGGCGGCATGCTGCTGTTCCCAGCGGCCGACGACCTGCTCACGATGTTCGTCGCGCTCGAGGTCCTGTCGCTGCCGCTGTACCTGCTGTGCGGATTGGCCCGGCGGCGGCGACTGCTCTCGCAGGAAGCAGCCCTCAAGTACTTCCTTCTCGGCGCGTTCTCGTCGGCGTTCTTCCTCTTCGGTGTCGCCCTGCTGTACGGGTACGCCGGCACCGTCCAACTGTCCGGCATCGCCGACGCCGTGGCGCCGGGGTCGGGTGACGAGGCGCTGGCCCAGATCGGTCTCGGATTGCTCTCGGTGGGTCTGCTGTTCAAAGTCGGTGCGGTGCCGTTCCATTCGTGGATCCCGGACGTGTACCAGGGCGCGCCCACGCCGATCACCGCTTTCATGGCCTCGGCCACGAAGATCGCGGCCTTCGGTGCAGCGCTGCGGGTCTTCTACGTGGCCGTGCCCGGACTGGACTGGGACTGGCGCCCGGTGCTGTGGGCGGTCGCGATCCTCACGATGCTCGTCGGCGCGGTTCTCGCGGTCACGCAGACCGACGTCAAACGGATGCTGGCGTACTCCTCGGTCGCGCACGCAGGGTTCATCCTCACCGGTCTGATCGCAGGCAACGAGGCCGGGCTCTCATCGACGATGTTCTACCTGCTCGCCTACGGTTTCAGCACGCTCGGGGCCTTTGCGGTGGTGAGCCTGGTGCGTGACCCGAACGGGGGTGAAGTCACCGACCTGGCCCGGTGGGCCGGGCTGGGCCGGACCTCGCCGCTGTTGTGTTCGGTGTTCGCGCTGTTCCTGCTGGCCTTCGCAGGAATCCCGCTCACCAGTGGATTCGTCAGCAAGTTCGCGGTCTTCCAGGCCGCGGCGTCGGGCGGTGCCGTCCCACTCGTCATCGTCGGCGTCGTCAGCAGTGCGATCGCGGCGTTCTTCTACGTGCGGGTGATCGTGCTGATGTTCTTCTCGGATCCTCCGGCGGGCGCGCCCACGTCCGTGGTGTGGAGCGGTCCTACCGGTGCGGCGATCATCGTGGCCGCGGCCGTGACCGTGATCCTGGGCATCGTGCCGCAACCCGTGCTCGATCTCGCGGATCGGGCGGCGAGCGCACTCCTCTGACCGGCCGGTTCCCGATCGCCTCGATGTCTGCGGATGTCCCACAGGCACGACATCTGGTGCTCACCTGGGTTACGCAAAACGGCCACACAGGTAAACGGACAACGTTATCGTCAGTGCCACCCTTCCACACGAACCGCGAGGTGGCCCATGCCCTTTCCGAACCGGAACGTCTCCCGTCGAAGTTTCCTCACCGGGCTGTCGGTGGTCGGTGCCGCGGCCGTGTTCCCCGCTGCGGCCCATGCGACGCCGGTCCTGCGCCAGGCTCCGGACGTGGGGACCGGACTGATTCGGAACCCGGAGTTCGGGAACGGGATCATGGCCGGTGTGCCGCGCACCGACGGCGCGACGCTGTGGACCCGCGTCGGTGCGCCGGGCGGGGGTGGCAGCCTCGGTTCCGTCAGCACGGGTTCCGTGAGTACGGGGTCGGTCGGTGGCAGTCTGGGCTCGGGGGCGCTCGGCAGCGGTGGTGCCGCCGCGGGCGAACTGGCGGTGATCGTGTCGACCCGCGAGGACTTGTCCGCGCCGGTCCTGGCCGAACGGGTCCAGGTGCGCGAGGATGCCGACGGCACGGTGCATTTCGATGCGACCGGGCTCGCACCCGGAGAGACCTACTACTACCAGTTCCGTGGCAGCGGGGGTGAGTCGCCGGTCGGCAGGTTCCGGACGTTGCGGCCCGCCGACTCCAACGAGCCGGTCCGCATCGGCTGGTTCACGTGCCAGGGCTTCGAGGAGGGCTACTACGCCGCCCACCGCCACCTCGCCGAGGAAGATCTGGACTTCGTCGTGTGCCTCGGCGACTACGTGTACGAATTCACCATGCCCGGGGTCCGGGGTGTCGAGGCCAACGTGTTCCCGCAGGGACTCGACAGCATGCGGGACAAGTACCGCAGGTACCGGTCGGACGCTGACCTGCGGCTGATGCACAGCCGCCACGCTTTCCTCCCGATCTGGGACGACCACGAGTTCCGCAACAACTACAGCAAGGACGGGTGGACGTTCCCGGTGATCTCGCCGATCGAGGGCGCGATCGGGTTCCAGCAGAAGAAGCAGTGGGCGTGGCAGGCGTGGTTCGAGCACATGCCGGTTCCACGGTTCGCCGACGATCCGCTCCGCACCTACCGGTCGTTGCGGGTGGGACGGACTGTGGAGTTGTTCGCGCCGGACACCCGGCAGTACCGGGACCGTCAGGCGTGCGGCGACTCGCTCGATCACATCGTCTGCGCGGACGCCGACATCCCGGGCCGCACGATGCTGGGTGCGCCGCAGAAGCAGTGGCTGCTCGACGGCATGACCGGCTCGGATGCGACGTGGAAGGTGGTCGCGAACGCGAACATGATGATGGGCATGGCCGTGGCGGACAACGGCACCCGCGCCTACATGGACACCTGGGACGGATACGGTGCCGAGCGCTCCGAGATCCTGTCCACCGCGGCCAACGCGGTCGAGAACATGGTTCTCGTCACCGGCGACGACCACGACGGGTGGGCGGGCGAGTTGTGGGACACCGGCTTCGCTCCGGGCACGTCGAGCGGTGAACAGGTCAACGCGCCGGGCGCCCATCGAGCCGGCGTCGAGTTCGTGGTCCCGTCGGTGACGTCCGCGAACACCGGGGACGGCGGATACAGCATCGGCAGCAGCGGAGGCGACCCGGTCGATGCCGCGCGGGCCGAGGAGGTCAACCGGCGCAATCACAACCCGCATGTCAAGCACGTCGACATGGTCGGTCAC
The DNA here is from genome assembly GCF_058797375.1 of Prescottella sp. GW823-FHT02E09. Classification (NCBI taxonomy): domain Bacteria; kingdom Bacillati; phylum Actinomycetota; class Actinomycetes; order Mycobacteriales; family Nocardiaceae; genus Rhodococcus; species Prescottella sp. GW823-FHT02E09. The sequence goes on along the minus strand of NZ_JBXAJP010000002.1, from coordinate 602,743 downwards.
GGCTACGGTGTGCTCGACGTCGACTCCGGCGAGGCGCGGTTCAGTTTCCGTGCCGTCGACAAGCTGAATCCGAATGCCGATGTGGCGACCTCGGCATCGTTCCGGACCCCGAAGGGGCAGGCGGTGATCGAGCCCGCCTGACAGTGTGCGGGGCTCGGGCGCGCGACGCCGACTACCATCTGGAGGCCCCACCGTGCCGGTGGGGCCTCCAGTGGTTCGGGCGGACCCGGGTCGTGCGTCAGGAACCGAAGTTGAACCCGCCGCCTGCGCCGCCGGCACCGCCGCCGGCGGCCCCACCCTCGGAGCCGGCCGAGCCGCCGTCCGATCCGAATCCGATATTGCCTCCGAACATCGCGGACAGCAGGGCCGAGAAGATCGCCGAGATGGACATGTGTGCTCCTGTGTGTCACTCGATCCAGGTCGACACCGGTCGGTGTCAGGAGTCAGTGGACCGTGCGCACCGCCGCCGACGTGAGGGATCGGCGACAGGTTAGGGGGCGATTAGGGGAGTGCTAGGGGAATTGTCCTGCCACCCCGTCCACATATCGAATCCCCTACTCGGGGCCCCTGATTCAGGGATTCTGTCGTCGCGCCCGGTGGCGATCTGGTAGGCGTCCCGCGCCGGTCCGCAGCGCGATCGATGCAGGCGAACCAGCCGCATCGCGTTTCCCGAGTCGCTTCGCAATGTCCCGGACGTGAGCCGGTTGGTCCTCGTCGGCTGTTCGGAATCCGTGTCCGGCGCGGTCCCGGTCAGTCCTGGCTGTCGACGGCGGCAGCTGCGGCGTCGAGGCTGTTCCCGAATGCACAGACCGACAGTTCGCCGAGCGCGGGGTCGCGGTCGGCGTGCTGGGGCGCCTCCATCGCCAGGAGGGTGTTGAGCAGCATGCCGTTGGCGATGAAGGTGCGCGCCTGTTCGGGCGTGCACCCGGTGCGCGTGCGGATCCGGGTGTAGATCTTCGACATCCAGTCTCGTGCCTGCGCGCCGATCTCCGGCGTCGATCCGGCCGCGAAGCCGTGCATCATCACCAGCAGCAGGTCTCGGTCGGCAAGTAGTTCGGTGTAGGCGGCACCCATCCGGGCCCACCGCTCCTCGTCGTTCGGATCCTCGGCGACCTGGTCGAGCGCGGGTTCGAACGCGTCCATGATCCGGCCGATCGCGTGGGCGAACACGTCGCGGAACAGGTTCGCCTTGCTGCCGAACATGCGCACCACGTACGGCTGGGACACCCCGGCCTCCCGGGCGACGGCGTCGGTGCTGGTTCCGTGGAAGCCGCCGCGTGCGAATGCCCTGGTGGCCGCTGCGAGGACGAGCTCGCGACGGGCCTCGGCGCTCATGCGCGTCTGTTTTCCCGACTTCTCTGCGGTCGCCATGCTTGACAGGTTATCACTCGATTACTAACGTCGGGCGGCGTAAGTAATCATTCGATGCTTACAGCAGGGTTTCCGTCCTTCAGGCCTCAGGAGCCGACATGACGACCATCTCCGATCAACTCGATCCACACTCCGCGCACGTATCCACCGGATCGCCGCCCGGTCGCGTCGTTCCCGTCTGGCTGGCGATCGTCGCAGCCTCGATCCCGATGTTCATGGCGACGCTCGACAACCTGGTGATGACCAGCGCGCTGCCCGTCATCCGGGACGATCTCGATGCCTCGGTGGGGCAGTTGCAGTGGTTCATGAACGCCTACACGCTCGCGTTCGCAACGCTGATGTTGTCGCTGTCGACGCTCGGTGACCGACTCGGTCGTCGGCGTGTGTTTCTTTGGGGCATAGCAGTGTTCACCGCAGCGTCCATTGCCTCGGCGCTGTCGACCACGCCCGAGATGCTGATTGCGGCCAGGGCCGTCCAGGGGGTCGGCGCCGCGGCGATCATGCCGCTCTCGCTGACCCTGCTCGCCGGCGCCGTGCCGCTCGCCAAGCGTGCGCTCGCGATCGGTATCTGGGGTGGGGTGTCCGGGCTCGGTGTCGCGCTCGGCCCCGTCGTCGGCGGTGCCGTCGTCGACGGGGTGTCGTGGCAGGCGGTGTTCTGGATCAACGTGCCGGTCGCGTTGGTGGCCGCGCCACTGGCGCTGTACGCGCTCGCCGAATCTCGCGGGCGCCGACAGCCGCTGGATCCGGCCGGAGTCGTCTTCGCGGGCGGCGCGGTGTTTCTCGCGGTGTGGGGGATCGTGCACGGCAACGACGACGGCTGGACCAGCCTCTCGGTGCTCGGCGCGCTGATCGCCGCCGCGGTGCTGCTGGCGCTGTTCCTGATCAGGGAATCGCGGACGACGTTTCCGGTGGTGCCGCTGCGGCTGTTCCGGTCGCGGCAGTTCTCGATCGCGAACGTCATCGCGCTGACCTTCACGCTGGGAATGATGGGCGCAGTGTTCCTGCTGTCGCAGTACCTGCAGATCGTCGCGGGGTACAGCCCGTTCGCGGCGGGTCTGCGGACACTGCCGTGGACGGCGGCGCCGATGATCGTCGCGCCGATCGCGGGCCTGCTGGCGCCCCGTGTCGGGCTGCGGGCGCTGCTCGTGACCGGACTGATGTTGCAGGGGCTGTCGCTGGTGTGGATGGCGCAACTCATCGAGCCCGGTGTGGCCTACACGAGCCTGGTTCCGGCCTTCGCGATGGCCGGTGTCGGCATGGGATTGACGTTCGCGCCGAACGCGACCGCGGTCCTCGCCGACATGACGGAATCCGACCAGGGCACCGCGAGTTCGATCAACGCCACGCTGCGCGAGATCGGTGTCGCGCTCGGTATCGCGGTCCTGACGGCTGTATTCCTCGGCGCCGGCGGCAGCCTCACGCCGACCGGGTACACGGACGCGCTCGCCCCCGCGCTGTACGTCGGAGCCGGGTTCGTGGCCGTCGCGGTGATCGCGGCGGCGTTGATGCCCCGAAGCACCCCCGCCGCCGCCGACGTCGCAGGCGATCACCCCTCGGTGACGACCGTGCCCTCACCGAGCGGACGCGTCATCGACCACAGCGTGATCGACTGACACTTCGACATCTTCCATTCGCCGTTCTCGATGACGTACTCGTCGACGTACTCGATGGAGCGGACGGTCTCGGTGTTGTCGATCAGGTTCACCTGACGGAACGCGAGCGTCCACTGCCCGGAGGCGAGTTCGTCACCGAGCAGCGTGATGGAGGGGTGGAACGCGTGATGCATGTCGAGGATGACGTTCTTGCCGTCCACCTTCTGCAGGGCGATGGTGCGGAACACCTCGGCGATCGGGTCCGCATCGTCGAACTTTCCGAGCGGGCCGTAGTCGATCTGGGCGCCACGATCGATGAAGCATGCCCGGAACGTTTCGGCATCCTTCGCGTCGCACGCCCGCAGGTACCGATGCTTGAGTGCCTTGATCGCCTCGATCCGCTCCAGTTCGTCGAGGCGCTGTTCGATCGTTCGTTCCGTCACGGGGAATCCTCTCGGTTGCGGACTGTCGTCGTAGAACCTAGGTCCTGCGACGCGATGCGCGAGAGGCTTTCCCGCTCAGCGGAGAACGTGACGTCAGGGCTGACCGGGGAACGCGGTGGTGGGAGGTGTCGTCCCGAGGATCGCCCGCCAGTTCGCTGCCCGCACCGCCGCTTCGGTGAGGGCGGTGACGCCCACCTCGCGGGTGTGCTCGGACTGACTGCGTTCGATCACCGACCGCCAGGCCACCGCGGTGTCGGCCTCGACCTGCGCGGCCAGTTGGGCGGCGGACATCGGATCGCTCACCGGGAACGGTACCGAGTACGCCGCCTGTGGTTGCGGGGCGTCGATGCTGGCGGCCGTCAGCGCGTCGATGGTCGCGTCCCGGCGCGCCCGGTGGGCGGCGGTGTTCGCCGACACCAGATCGGATCGGGTCGTGTTGGAGAAGGCGGCCACCAGTCCGTATGCGAAGACCGCGGCGTACTCGGCCTGCAGGGCGTCGATCAGTGACTGCTGTTCGGGTCCGGGACTCTGCTTGCTCACGGCAGCAACACCGCCTGCTGTGCGGCGCAGGCCGCGCTGATCGAGCCGAGCAGTCCGGCGCGGTAGCCGGACTGGGTGCGCGCCATCCGGGCGGCCTCGCGCTGGGCGTCGGCGATGTCGACCCGCAACTGTTCGAGCGTCGGCGGTGCCGGAACCTGCAGGGAGGGCGTCGTCGTCTCGGACGCCGTGGCGCCGGCGGCGCGTGCGATCTCCGCATCCAGCGCGTCGGCGTGGGCGGTCCGCTCGGCAGCCACCACGCCGAGGGCCCCGGCCCGATCGGGGTTGGTCGCAATCGCCGTCGTCGCGTTCGCGGCATCCCGCCGCGCGAGTTCGGCCTGTGCGGTGAGCGCATCGATCTCGGCGGGGGTGTCGGCTTGCCCGGAATCCGAGCAACCCGTCGTCAACGTGAGCGCTGTCGTCCCGAGCGCGGCGCTGCCCGCGACGCGCAGTGCAGCGCGCCGGGAGAGCGGGTGGGTGAGGAAGGGCGTTCGCACTCGATCATGGTGCCAGGAATCGGCCGGATCGTCGGTACCGCGCAGGTCGCGGCGAAATGCCGGGCCGTCACATCGGACCGGACGGTCGGGCGGGGGCGTCGGACCGGATGGTCACGAACGCACCGGAAGCGCGATACCCTGAATGCTCCACAGTCACTCGTGGTGCAATCCGTCCTGCGACGACGACAACGGTGGTCGGCGCAGGGAGAAGCGCCACACGTCAGCGATGACCACAACTGAAGCGAGGAGCGTCCCAGATGCCGGTGCCGTCGAGGGAGAGGGTCGTCGAGCTTCTCGCCGAACCCGTCGAGCGTGAGGGCTACGACCTCGAGGACGTGACGATCACGCTTGCCGGCCGGCACAGCTCGGTCCGCGTCATGGTCGACAGCGATGCCGGGCTCGAACTCGACGAGGTCGCCCGGCTCAGCCACGTCATCTCCGACGTGTTCGACGCCGCCTCGGATTTCGGTGAGTCCCCGTACACGCTCGAGGTGACGTCGCCCGGTATCGACCGGCCGCTCACCGAGGAGCGGCACTGGCGGCGCGCCCAGGGCCGCCTGGCGCTGATCGAACTCGAAACGGAGTCCGTGACCGGCCGGATCGGGCAACTCACAGACGGTGGTGTCGACGTCGTCGTCAAGGCCAAGGGTGGTCCGACGGTACGTCGGGTGGAACTGGAAGATGTCAGGAAAGCTGTTGTGCAGGTGGAGTTCTCGCGACCCGATGCGAGAGAGATCGAGCTTGCGGGTGGAATCCCGGAGGGTCGTGTCGCACCTGCGGACGCGGACGCGTCTAACGAAGAAGTAGAAGAAGTAGAGGGGTCGGACAAGTGAATATCGATATCGCCGCGCTGCGGGCAATCGAGACGGACAAGGGAATCTCCGCGGGCACGATCATCGCGGCGATCGAGACGGCTCTGCTCACCGCGTACCGGCACACCGAGGGGCATCAGCCCCACGCGCGTATCGACGTGGACACCAAGACCGGCATCGTGCGCGTCATGGCGCACGAGGTCGACGCGGACGGCAACCGCGTCGGCGAGGAGTGGGACGACACCCCGGAGGGCTTCGGTCGCATCGCCGCGACCACGGCCCGTCAGGTGATCCTCCAGCGCCTGCGCGACGCCGAGCACGAGCGCAGCTTCGGCGAGTACGCCACCCACGAGGGTGAGATCGTCGGCGGCGTGATCCAGCGCGACACCCGGGCGAACGCGCGCGGCATGGTCGTCGTGCGGATCGGCAGCGAGGCCAACGGCGCCGAGGGGCTCATCCCGCCGGCCGAGCAGGTGCCGGGGGAGACCTACGAGCACGGCGACCGGATCAAGTGCTACGTCGTCGGCGTCTCGCGGGGGCAGCGTGGCCCGCAGATCACCCTGTCGCGGACCCATCCGAATCTGGTCCGGAAGCTGTTCGCCCTCGAAGTACCCGAGATCGCCGACGGCTCGGTCGAGATCATCGCCGTCGCCCGCGAGGCCGGCCACCGTTCCAAGATCGCGGTGCACTCGCGGGTGCAGGGTCTGAATGCGAAGGGTGCCTGCATCGGCCCGATGGGTCAGCGAGTGCGCAACGTCATGAGCGAACTCGCCGGCGAGAAGATCGACATCATCGATTACGACGAGGATCCCGCGAAGTTCGTCGGCAACGCCCTGTCGCCGTCGAAAGTGGTGTCCGTCACTGTGGTGGATCCCGACGCGCGGGCGGCACGGGTCGTCGTCCCCGATTTCCAGCTGTCGCTGGCGATCGGCAAGGAGGGGCAAAATGCACGTCTCGCTGCACGGTTGACCGGGTGGCGTATCGACATCCGCAGTGATGCCGCCCCGGGCCCCGAGTCACAGGTCGGTCGCGAAACGACGGGTGCTTAGAAACAGAATGCGGAGTTCACGCCAATACAGCGGTAGAGTGGTCGATGGTTCAGCGTGAACTGTCGGTGTCCACGCGTGTCCAAGCCGGTGAACCGGTGCGGACGTGTATCGGATGCAGGCAGAAAGGGCTGGCCGCCGACCTGCTCAGGGTCGTGGCGCGGGAGGGCGAATCCGGCGGATTCCTCCTCACTCCCGATCCGAAGCGAAGGCTCCCAGGGCGCGGTGCGTGGTTGCACCTCGATCCGAAGTGTCTGGCTGAGGCGAGTCGGCGCCGAGCATTCGGCAGAGCACTACGGGTGTCCGGAAGTCTGGATTCCTCGGAACTCGACCGGCTCGCCGAGCCGGGCGGGATGTTCGAGACATCGAAGGCGGGTCATTCGAACCTGTGAGAGCAGGCGCAGTGATCACGCAGGACGTAGTACCACTCGAGACCTCTCGGGTTGCACAGCACTCGGGAATGTCGAGCAGTACCTCAGAGAACAGGCACAAGCACTCATGAGCACACCGTGAAGCACCAGCGATGAACGTCCATCGGAGATAACCGAGGTCGTGCGGGCACCAGTCGCTCGCTCGACCTCTCAGTAGAGGAGAGCAGTGGCAGGCAAGGCCCGCGTGCACGAGTTGGCGAAAGAACTCGGTGTCACAAGCAAGGAACTACTCGCACGGCTCAAGGAGCAGGGCGAGTTCGTGAAGTCGGCGTCCTCCACGGTCGAGGCGCCAGTCGCGCGTCGTCTGCGGGAGTCGTTCCCGTCCGCGAAGTCGCAGACCGAAGGCCGGACGGAAGGCTCGGACAGCGCTCCGCGTCCGTCCGCCAAGCCCGGTGCGCCCAAGCCGGGTGCCCCGCGCCCCGGCCCCAAGCCCGCACCGGCCGCTCCCGCGGCCCCGGCGGCAGAAACCCCGGCGGCTCCGGCCGCTCCCAGCGCTCCGGCCGCCAAGGCGCCCGGTCCGCGTCCCGGCCCGGCTCCCACGCCGGCGCCGAAGCCTGCCCCGCAGGCGCCCGCTGCTCCGGCAGCACCTGCGGCTCCGGCGGCGCCCGCCGCTCCGGCAGCAGCCGCGCCGGCCGCTCCGGGCCCCAAGCCCGGTGGACCGCGTCCCGGCCCCAAGCCGCCGCGCGTCGGTAACAACCCGTACTCCTCGGCTCCAGCCGAGCGTCCGGCTCCGCGTCCGGCTCCCGGTGCCCCGCGTCCGGGTGCTCCGCGTCCGGGTCCGCAGGGCGGTGCCCCGCGTCCGGGTGCTCCGGGTGCTCCCGGTGCCCCGCGTCCGGCTGCAGGTCCCGGTGGCCCGCGTCCGGCTCCCGGGCAGGGCGGCCCCCGTCCCAGCCCCGGATCCATGCCTCCCCGTCCGAGCCCCGGCGCGATGCCGGCCCGCTCGACGCGTCCCGCACCCGGTGCGGGTCGTCCCGGCGGCGGCCGTCCCGGTGCTCCCGGCGGTCGTCCGGGCGGTGGTGGCGGTGGCGGCTACCGCGGTGGCGGCGCTCCCGGTGCCGGTGCTCCCGGTGCAGGTGCAGGTGCCGGCGCTCCCGGTGGATTCCGCGGTCGCCCCGGTGGCGGCGGTGGACGTCCGGGTGGTCGCGGCGGTGCCGCGGGTGCCTTCGGTCGCCCCGGTGGCGCTCCGCGCCGCGGTCGCAAGTCGAAGCGGCAGAAGCGCCAGGAATACGATTCCATGCAGGCGCCCGCCGTCGGTGGCGTGCGGTTGCCCCGTGGCAACGGTGAGACCATCCGTCTCGCTCGCGGTGCATCGCTCTCCGACTTCGCGGAGAAGATCGACGCGAACCCGTCGGCACTGGTCCAGGCGCTGTTCAACCTCGGCGAGATGGTCACGGCCACTCAGTCGGTGAACGACGAGACCCTCGAGCTGCTCGGCGGCGAGATGAACTACGTCGTCCAGGTCGTCAGCCCGGAGGACGAGGACCGCGAGCTGCTCGAGTCGTTCGACCTCACCTACGGCGAGGACGCCGGCAACGAGGAAGACCTCGAGTCGCGTCCGCCGGTGGTCACCGTCATGGGTCACGTCGACCACGGCAAGACCCGCCTGCTCGACACGATCCGCAAGGCCAACGTCCGCGAGGGCGAGGCCGGTGGCATCACCCAGCACATCGGCGCCTACCAGGTCCTCACCGAGCTGGACGGCAACGAGCGTCTGGTGACGTTCATCGACACCCCGGGTCACGAGGCGTTCACCGCCATGCGTGCCCGTGGTGCCAAGGCCACCGACATCGCGATCCTCGTGGTCGCGGCCGACGACGGCGTCATGCCGCAGACGGTGGAGGCGATCAACCACGCCCAGGCGGCCGACGTGCCGATCGTGGTCGCGGTGAACAAGATCGACAAGGAGGGGGCGAACCCCGACAAGATCCGCCAGCAGCTCACCGAGTACGGCCTCGTCACCGAGGAGTACGGCGGCGACACCATGTTCGTCGACATCTCGGCCAAGCAGGGCACCAACATCGATGCCCTCCTGGAAGCGGTCCTGCTGACCGCGGATGCCTCCCTGGATCTGCGGGCCAACCCGGACATGGACGCACAGGGCGTCGCGATCGAGGCTCACCTCGACCGTGGCCGCGGCCCTGTCGCGACCGTGCTCATCCAGCGCGGCACGCTGCGGGTCGGCGACTCGATCGTCGCGGGCGACGCCTACGGTCGCGTCCGCCGCATGATCGACGAGCACGGTGACGACGTCGAGGAGGCTCTGCCTTCGCGTCCCGTCCAGGTCGTCGGCTTCACGTCGGTCCCCGGTGCAGGCGACAACCTGCTCGTGGTCGACGAGGACCGGATCGCCCGGCAGATCGCCGATCGCCGCAATGCACGCAAGCGCAACGCGCTCGCTGCACGCAGCCGCAAGCGCATCAGCCTGGAAGATCTGGATGCCGCGCTCAAGGAGCACAACGAGCTCAACCTCATCCTCAAGGGCGACAACTCCGGCACCGTCGAGGCGCTGGAAGAGGCCCTCATGGGGATCGAGATCGACGACGAGGTGCAGCTGCGAGTGATCGACCGCGGTGTCGGTGGCATCACCGAGACCAACGTCAACCTGGCGTCCGCGTCCAACGCGATCATCATCGGCTTCAACGTCCGTGCCGAGGGCAAGGCGACGGAGCTGGCGAACCGCGAGGGCGTCGACATCCGGTACTACTCGGTGATCTACCAGGCGCTGGACGAGGTGGAGAAGGCCCTCAAGGGCATGCTCAAGCCGGTCTACGAGGAGGTGGCGCTCGGCAAGGCCGAGATCCGCGCCATGTTCCGTTCGTCGAAGATCGGCAACATCGCGGGCTGCCTCGTTACGTCGGGCTTCATCCGTCGCAACGCGAAGGCACGCCTGATCCGCGACAACGCGGTGATCGCGGAGACGATGACCATCTCCTCGCTCAAGCGGGAGAAGGACGACGCGACCGAGGTCCGCGAGGGCTACGAATGCGGTCTGACCGTCACGTACTCCGACATCAAGGTCGGCGACGTGATCGAGGCGTACGAGCTTCGCGAGAAGCCGCGCGACTAGTCGCACTGCATGCGTCCCTCCCCGGTGGCCTGGTGCCACCGGGGAGGGACGCCTCGGCAGTGCCGAGAATCGACACCCGGCGGTGGCCGGAATTCGATGCTGTTCACCGGAGGGAGGACTGGTGTATCTCGGTGCGCTCGAGATGGACATCCTGTTCGGCGATGTGCGGTCATTGAAAGAGAAGCGGTCGCTGGTCCGACCGATTCTGACCGAACTGCGCCGATACGGAGTGTCGGCTGCCGAGACGGGCGAGCAGGACCGCTACCGGCGGACCCTACTCGGTGTCGCGGTGGCGAGTTCGGGGGTCGATCATGTCCACGAGGTGCTCGATCAGTGCGAGCGGCACGTCGCTGGACGACCGGAACTGCAGTTACTCGCAGTTCGACGAAGAATTTTCGGCCCCGAGGATTAACGGGCTGACGGCGGAGACATCCCAGAGAGGAGACTGATTGCCATGGCAGATCCTGCACGCGCACGCAGGCTCGCTAAGCGAATCAGCACGATCGTCGCGACGGCGATCGACCACGAGATCAAGGACCCGCGGCTGGCCTTCGTGACCATCACCGACGCCAAGGTGACGGCCGATCTGCACGACGCCACCGTGTACTACACGGTGATGGGTGAGGACCTCGAATCCGAGCCCGACGTGGCCGCTGCCGCCGCGGGTCTCGAGAAGGCCAAGGGTGTGCTCCGCTCCAAGGTCGGCGCCGGAACCGGGGTGCGGTTCACACCGACCCTGACGTTCGTCGCGGACACGGTGCCGGACACCGCACGGCACATGGAAGAACTGCTCGCGCGTGCGCGCGCCGCGGACGATGCCGTGGCACGTGCCCGCGAGAACGCGCAGCCGGCGGGCGACGCCGACCCCTACAAGGAGTCGCGTGCGGCCGGGGACGACGAGATCGCACCCGGGGCCGTGTCCTCGTCCGACGACGACTGACCCGCGGCGCCCATGACCCACAGTCCGGAAACCGTGCCCCCGGCCCTCGGCCCGCAGGACCTGCTCGCGCAGGACGCGGTCGAGGTGCTGGCGGGTGCGACGTCGGTGACGATCCTGTGTCATGTCCAACCCGATGCCGACACGATCGGTTGCGGTCTTGCGCTCGGAATCGTCTTCGAGCGCAAGGGAATACCGGTTCAGGTGTCGTTCGCGGCGCCGGACGAGCTGCCGGTGTCGATGTCGGGTCTGCCCGGCACGCACCTGCTGGTACCGGCGGACGGGGTCGTCGACGACGTCGATCTGCTCGTCACCGTCGACTGCGGAAGTGCCGGACGGCTCGGCAAGCTGGCGTCCCGCCTGGACGGGGCGCGACGGTCGCTGGTGATCGACCATCACCGGTCCAACACCCGTTTCGGGATGTTCAACCTGGTGGACGAGTCCGCCGAGGCGACCGCGGCGGTGCTGGCGGAGCTGTTCGACTTGTGGGGTGTCGAGATCGACGCCGACCTCGCGCACTGCCTGTACGCCGGTCTCGTCACCGACAGCGGATGCTTCCGCTGGGTACAGCCGGGCACACACACCCTGGCCGAGCGACTGCTCGGCACCGGCATCGACGGTGCCGCCATCGCGCGCCGACTGCTCGACACCCATCCATTCGGCTGGCTGCCGATGCTCGGCTCGGTGCTGTCGTCGGCCGCCCTGGTGCCGGACGCCGTGCAGGGGCGGGGGCTGGTGCACGCGGTGATCCGCTGTGCCGACTCCGCCGGACTCGGGTCCGAGGAGGTGGAGAGCGTCATCGACATCGTGCGCACCACTTCCGAGGCGGAGGTCGCCGCAGTGTTCAAGGAGTCCGCGCCGGAGTCGTGGTCGGTGTCGCTGCGATCGAAGGAATCGGTGGACGTCTCGGCGATTGCCGAACGGCTCGGCGGCGGCGGGCACCGGTTCGCGGCCGGTTACACCGCGACGGGTACCAGCGAATCGGTCGTCGCCGCGTTGCGGGAAACCCTCGGCTGACTTGACCGGGACGTCCGAGCGCACCACCGAGGTCCCCGACGGCGCCGATGTCGGGCCCCGCAGGATACTCGGCCTCGCGCTGCCTGCGCTCGGTGTGCTCGCCGCGGAACCGCTCTATCTTCTACTCGACATCGCCATCGTCGGGCATCTCGGTGCCCTCGCGCTGGCGGGCCTCGCCGTCGGCGGCCTCGTGCTCGCCCAGATCAGCACCCAGCTCACCTTCCTCTCGTACGGGACCACCGCCCGGGCGTCCCGCATGCACGGCGCCGGCCGGGAACGGGACGCGGTCGGGGAGGGGGTGCAGGCCACCTGGCTGGCCCTGGGGATCGGCGCGGCTCTGGTCGTGGTCGTCCAACTACTGGCCGGGCCGATCACGTCGCTGATCGCGGGGCCCGGCGACATTGCGGCCGAGGCGGAGCGGTGGCTGCGTGTCGCGGTGTTCGGGGCGCCTCTGATCCTGGTCGCGATGGCCGGCAACGGCTGGATGCGCGGTGTGCAGAACACCATGCGGCCGCTGCGGTTCGTGCTGGTGGGTCAGGCGATCTCGGCGGTGCTGTGTGTGCTGCTGGTGCACGGTGTGGCCGGGGCGCCCCGGCTCGAGCTCGTCGGATCGGCGATCGCGAACGTCGCGGGTCAGGCGACGTCGGCGGTGCTGTTCGGGTTGGCGTTGCTGCGCGCGGGTGTGCCGCTGCGCCCGCGCGCCGGAATCATGCGGGCGCAGATGGTCCTCGGCCGCGATCTGATCCTGCGAAGCCTCGCCTTCCAGGCGTGCTTCCTGTCGGCGGCGGCGGTCGCATCACGGTTCGGTGCCGCGTCCGTCGCGGCCCACCAGGTCGTGCTGCAGTTGTGGAACCTCGTCTCGCTGACCCTCGATTCGCTCGCGATCGCCGCGCAGACGCTCGTGGGGGCCGCGCTGGGGCGCAGCGACGTGCGCGGAGCCAATCGGCTGGCATGGCGTCTGACACGCTGGTCGGTGGTGTTCGCGCTGGTGCTGGCCCTGCTTTTCGCGGCGGGCCACACGTTGATCCCGGCCCTGTTCACCGACGACCCTGCGGTTCTCGACCAGGCCGCGATCGCGTGGTGGTTCTTCGTCGGCATCACACCGGTCGCGGGCGTCGTGTTCGCGCTCGACGGCGTGTTGCTGGGCGCGGGCGACGCCGCGTTCCTGCGGACCGCGACCCTGGCCTGCGCTCTCGTCGGATTCCTCCCGCTCATCTGGGCGTCACTGGCGTGGGACTGGGGACTGGCCGGAATCTGGACGGGCCTTACTGTGTTCCTCATGCTGCGGATGCTCGCGGTGGTGTGGCGCACAGCATCGGGCCGCTGGGCCGTCGGGGGTTCCGATCTCCAGTTCCGGGAGACGAAAGGGTAGTGGTGTGGCAGGCAAGTTGATGGCGGTGAGCGACACGCACGTCGGACACCGGGGGAATCGTCCGGTCACCGAGGAGATCTTCCCGGACTCGCCCGACGACTGGCTGATCGTCGCGGGCGACGTCTCGGAGAAGACCGACGACATCCGCTGGGCGCTGACCTTGCTGAAGAGTCGTTTCGCGAAGGTGATCTGGGTGCCCGGTAACCACGAGTTGTGGACCACCGCCAAGGACCCGGTGCAGATGCACGGGAAGGCCCGCTACGACTACCTCGTCGACATGTGCCGCGAGATCGGCGTACTGACGCCGGAGGACCCGTACCCGGTCTGGGAGGGCGAGGGTGGCCCGGTCACGATCGTGCCGATGTTCCTGCTGTACGACTACTCGTTCCTGCCGGCCGGGGCGATCGACAAGGCCGACGGACTGCGCATCGCGCGGGACAAGAACGTCGTCGCCACCGACGAGTTCCTGCTGTCGTCCGAGCCCTACGCGACGCGGGACGCATGGTGCCGGGCCCGGATCGAGGAGACGCGGCGCCGGCTCGACGCGCTGGACCCCGCGGTCCCGACAGTGCTGATCAACCACTTCCCGCTGGTGCGCCAGCCCACCGAGGTGCTGTACTACCCGGAGTTCGCGCTGTGGTGCGGCACCGAGGCGACCAAGGACTGGCACACCCGCTACAACGCCGTGTGCTGCGTGTACGGCCACCTCCACATTCCCCGCACGACGTACTACGACGGTGTGCGGTTCGAGGAGGTGTCCGTCGGCTACCCGCGCGAGTGGCAGCGCCGAGGTCTGCCCGAGAAGTTGCTGCGCCAGATCCTGCCGGTGCCCGAGTATGCACCCGGCACCCTGAACAAGTTCGGCGGACACTTCCGGATCACCGCGGAGCAGGAAGCCGAGTACGAGCGGATGAGAGCGCAGCGTTGAGAGAGGAACTGGGTTGATCGAGCGCATTCTGCCCACCGGTGTCGCCTCCGCGGAGCTGTTCGAGGACCCACCCGGTCTGCAGCCGCACCCGCAGGAGGAGTCGCTGATCGCGAAGGCGGTAGAGAAGCGCCGCCGCGAGTTCATCGGCGCGCGGCACTGCGCCCGGCAAGCGATGTCGGACCTGGGGATGGAGCCGGCGCCGATCCTGCGGGGCGACAACGGTTCTCCGGTGTGGCCACGGGGCATCGTGGGAAGCCTGACGCACTGTGACGGCTACCGCGCTGCCGTGCTCGGCTACGCGATGCAGGTGCGCAGCGTCGGCATCGACGCCGAGCCGAACGGACCGCTGCCGGACGGTGTTCTCGACGCCGTCAGTCTGCCCGAGGAACGTGACTGGCTCGCTGCCGTCGACCCGGCCGTGGTGCACTGGGACCGACTGCTGTTCTGCGCCAAGGAGGCCACTTACAAGGCGTGGTTCCCGCTGACGCGGCGTTGGCTCGGTTTCGAGGACGCACACATCACGTTCACCGGGGGAGAGGACGGTACCGGGACGTTCCATTCGAGGCTTCTGGTGCCGGGCGGTACGGCCGACGGATCAGCGCCGTTGGTGAGCTTCGACGGCCGCTGGCTGGTGTCGGACGGACTGATCGTCACGGCCATCTCGGTGAGCTGACGAGGGAGCCGAGTCGGTGATCCGACCGGCGGCTGGCAGAATCGGACCACGTGTCCAAGTCTCAAAAACCGTCCTCCGGCCTCGTCGGCGCCGGCCTGCTGATCGTCGACAAGGATGCGGGGATGACCAGCCACGACGTGGTCTCCCGGTGCCGGAAGCTGCTCAACACTCGCAAGGTGGGTCACGCCGGAACCCTCGACCCGATGGCGACCGGTGTGCTGATCCTCGGTGTGGAGCGGGCCACCAAGCTGCTCGGCCTGCTGGCCCTGACCACCAAGTCGTACAGTGCGACGATCCGGTTGGGCCAGGCCACCACGACCGACGACGCGGAGGGCGAGGTGCTCTCGACGTCGGATGCGTCGGCTGTCACCGACGAGCGGATCGGGGCCGAGGTCGCGAAACTGACCGGCGACATCCAGCAGGTACCGGCGAGCGTGAGCGCCATCAAGGTCGACGGTCAGCGTGCGCATGCCCGGATCCGTGCGGGTGAGGAGGTCACGCTCGCGGCCCGGCCGGTGACGGTCTCCCGCTTCGAGATCCTGGCGCGTCGCGACGTTCCGGCCGGTGACGGGGCAGCATTCGTGGACCTCGACGTGGACGTCGACTGCTCGTCGGGCACCTACATCCGCGCACTCGCCCGCGATCTGGGCGCGGCGCTGGGCGTCGGCGGCCATCTGACGGCGCTGCGGCGCACGAGCGTCGGGCCGTTCACGCTCGAGCAGGCCAGGACCTTGGACCAGATCGCGGACGATCCCGGTGTCAGCCTCGACATCGACCAGGCCGCGCAGACGGCGTTCCCGCACCGGCAGATCAGCGCCGAGGAGGCCGAGTCGATCAGTCAGGGTCGATGGCTCGAGCCGATCGGGATGAAGGGCGTGTACGCGGCGATCGACCCGAACGGGCACACCATCGCCCTGCTGCAGGAACGCGGCAAGCGCGCCAGTTCGGTGATGGTCGTGCGCCCGGCGACCCTCCAGTAGCGGCGCGGTCAGATCCCGGGGATGAATCCCGGATAGACGAAGTGGCTCGGCCCGCCGCCGGGCAGGTTCGAGCCCATCGATCCCGGGTAGTCCCGGTCGAGTTCGACCAGCTTGTGCGGATTGCCCTCGCGGTCGGCCTGCCAGCACTCGAGCAGCACACCGTGGAAGCTGGTGCACACGATCCGGGTGCCGGTGCCGAAGGGGGAAGTCAGCCGGTCGCGGCTGACGAACGGGTTCCAGTAGTCCGGGTCGGTGGGCGTCAGGAAGCCGTAGTACTCGGCGGGACCGACGGCGCTCGGGTAGGGCGGGACCGGCGGCCATTCGTCCGCGGACGCGATTCCGGCCCCGGCGATTGCGAGGGCACCGACGGCGGACACGGTTGCGGCCGATCGCGCGATCCGACGGACGACTGCGTTCATCACGGACCTCGTTCCGGTCGGGTGCCGCCCGAAGCGGTGCGGTGAACTCGAGACTAGACCAGCCAGATGGCCTGTGCGGCAGGGTTGCCGAGGTCGACGGTGTCCGGTCGCGCGTCCAGTCGGATCGACACCGTGCCGGCGAAGTCGCGACGCTCCACGACGGCGATCTCGGTGTCGAGTGCGATCCCGACCGAGTCGAAGTAGCGCAGCATGGCCGGATCAGCGTCGGAGATACGGGCCACCCGCCCGGAGTCGCCGTCCTGGAAGTCGCTGAGCTGGCGGGCCGGTGGGGTGGGCACCGAGCCGTCGGCGGCCGGGATGGGGTCGCCGTGCGGGTCGCGCTCCGGGAACCCGAGCTTGGCGTCCATCCGGTCGATCATGCGGTCCGAGACGGCGTGCTCGAGGACCTCTGCCTCGTCGTGCACCTCGTCCCAGCCGTACCCCAGTTCGTTGACGAGGAACGTCTCGATGAGCCGGTGTCGGCGCACCATCGAGACGGCGGCGGACCGGCCGGCGTCGGTGAGCGCGATGGAACCGTATCGGGCATGGTCGACCAGTCCCTGGTCGGACAGCTTGCGGATGGCCTCCGAGACGGTGGATGCGGACACCCCGATCCGCTCGGCCAGCAGCTTGGTCGAGACCCGCTCGCGGGACCATTCCTGGACCGTCCAGATCACCTTGAGATAGTCCTGTGCCACCGACGACAAGGTCTCCGGGCGGGGCACCTCGCTCGGAGGGGTTACGTCTGACTTCTGCGTGGCCACGGTTACGAGCTTAGGCAACAGTCACCCGGGACACACATCAACATCCCGTTGGGCGGTGCGGCCGTGCATGCCGTGGACGCCGGAGTCGCCGACCGGTTCGGTGATCGCGCAACATGATCAGCGGATTCGCACCGGAGAGTCGGTCCGAACGTGACCGGCGTCGGCAGTGGCCGTAGGCTGCCACCTGTGCAGAGATGGCGAGGTCTGGACGATGTGCCGGCGGACTGGGGGCGTTGTGTCCTGACGATCGGCGTTTTCGACGGCGTGCACCGTGGGCACGCGCAGCTGGTTTCCCGCGCGGTCGGCGCGGCACGTGAGCGTGGAATTCCCAGTGTCCTCATGACATTCGATCCGCATCCGGCGGAGGTGGTGCGCCCGGGCAGTCACCCGGCGCAGCTGACGACGCTGCCGCGGCGGGCCGAGTTGGCCGAGGAGTTGGGGATCGACGTCTTCTGCGTGATGCCCTTCACGACGGAGTTCATGAAGCTCTCGCCCGAGCGGTACGTCCACGAGATCCTGGTCGAGCGGCTGCACGTCGCGGAGGTCGTCGTCGGCGAGAACTTCACGTTCGGTCGCAAGGCGGCCGGCAACGTCGACCTGCTCCGTGAGACCGGCGCGCGGTTCGGGTTCGCCGTCGACGGGGTCAACCTGCTCGCCGAGCACGCCGTGACCTTCTCCTCGACCTACATCCGATCGTGTGTCGACGCCGGTGACGTCGCGGCGGCCGCGGAAGCGCTCGGTCGCCCACACCGCGTCGAGGGCGTCGTCGTGCACGGCGACGGTCGGGGCCGTGGTCTCGGCTTCCCGACCGCGAACATCGCGCCGCCGATGTACTCGGCGATCCCCGCGGACGGCGTGTACGCGGCGTGGTTCACCGTCCTGGGGCCCGGGCCGGTCGAGGGCACCGTGGAGCCGGGGCAGCGCTACCAGGCGGCCGTCTCGGTGGGTACCAACCCGACCTTCTCCGGCCGTACGCGCACCGTCGAGGCGTTCGTCCTCGACCGGGAGGCGGACCTGTACGGCCAGCATGTCGCGGTCGACTTCGTCGAGCGCGTGCGCGGCATGGAGAAGTTCGACTCGGTGGACGCGCTGATCGAGGAAATGGGCCGTGACGCGGAGAAGGCCCGCAAGATCCTGACCGAGGCTGCCGAGCGCTGAGCGCGGCGCCGCACCTGGTAGGATTTTGCGCTGGTGTGTGCTGCGGTTCGCGGCGGCCGCACCCGTCGGGGTCCGGTGCGAACCGGAATTCCCGATTTCCATTCACGCGGACGTCAGTTACAGGAGTGCACCAAGTGGCATTGACCACCGAGCAGAAGAAGCAGATCCTCGGCGAGTACGGACTGCACGAGACCGACACCGGTTCGCCGGAGGCGCAGGTGGCCATGCTCACCAAGCGCATCGTCGATCTCACCGAGCACCTGAAGATGCACAAGCACGACCACCACTCCCGCCGCGGCCTGCTGCTGCTGGTCGGACGCCGTCGTCGTCTGCTCAAGTACGTCCAGAAGGTCGATATCGCCCGCTACCGTTCGCTCATCGAGCGTCTCGGCCTGCGCCGATAAGACGGTCGCACGGCGAGTTGTTCGCCGACCCCACCGATAGCCAGCGAGGCTTGCATAGTCGATGCTTAGACTGAGCCTCGTTGGCTATCGGTGTTTGCACCACCAGTGTGTGTACGACTGCCGCCCGCACCTGCAGCAGTGGCGTCGGTCTTCGGTAGTGGCCGTCCGGATGCAATCCGGCTGGCTTCGATCGATGGCCGCCTCCGCGCTGTGAGGGGTGCGCAGCCACGACCAGGAGGGTCGCGGCGCCCATGCGGATACGGCAAAAGACGAGAGGGAAGAGAAGAAAAGAAATGACAGACAATTCCGCAATCGAGGTCGAAGAGGGCGTGTTCGAGTCGACCGCCGTCATCGACAACGGGAGCTACGGCACCCGCACCATTCGTTTCGAGACCGGGCGCCTCGCTCAGCAGGCCGCCGGTTCCGTCGTCGCCTACCTCGACGACGAGACCATGCTGCTGTCGGCCACCACGGCCAGCAAGCAGCCCAAGGAGCACTTCGACTTCTTCCCCCTGACGGTGGACGTCGAGGAGCGCATGTACGCCGCCGGCCGCATCCCCGGCTCGTTCTTCCGTCGTGAGGGCCGCCCGTCCACCGACGCGATCCTCACCTGCCGTCTGATCGACCGGCCGCTGCGCCCGTCGTTCGTCGACGGTCTGCGCAACGAGATCCAGGTCGTCGTGACGGTCCTGAGCCTCAACCCGGCCGACCTGTACGACGTCGTCGCGATCAACGCCGCGTCCGCGTCCACCCAGATCGCCGGTCTGCCGTTCTCCGGCCCCGTCGGTGGCGTGCGCGTCGCGCTCATCACGTCGGAGGAGAACAAGAAGGGCCAGTGGGTCGCCTTCCCGACGGTCGAGCAGCTCGAGAATGCCGTCTTCGACATGGTCGTCGCCGGTCGCGTCGTCTCCGGTTCCGGTGACAGCGCCGACGTCGCGATCATGATGGTCGAGGCCGAGGCCACCGAGAACGTCATCGAGCTGATCGACGGTGGCGCGCAGGCACCCACCGAGGCGATCGTGGCCGAGGGCCTCGAGGCCGCCAAGCCGTTCATCGCCCGCCTGTGTGCGGCGCAGCAGGCGCTCGCCGAGAAGGCCGCCAAGCCGACCGGTGAGTACCCGGTGTTCCCGGCGTACCAGGACGACGTGTACGCCGCGGTCGAGGCTGCCGCCACCGAGAAGCTGTCGGCGGCGCTGTCCATCGCAGGCAAGCAGGAGCGCGACGACAAGACCGACGAGGTCAAGGTCGCCGTTCTCGAGCAGGTCGCACCGCAGTTCGAGGGCCGCGAGAAGGAGATCGGCGCAGCGTTCCGCTCGCTGACGAAGAAGCTTGTGCGCCAGCGCATCCTGCGCGACCAGTTCCGTATCGACGGCCGTGGCATCACCGACATCCGGTCGCTGTCCGCCGAGGTCGCCGTGATCCCGCGTGCACACGGCAGCGCGCTGTTCGAGCGTGGCGAGACCCAGATCATGGGCGTCACCACCCTCGACATGGTCAAGATGGCGCAGCAGGTCGACTCGCTGGGCCCCGAGACCAGCAAGCGCTACATGCACCACTACAACTTCCCGCCGTACTCCACCGGTGAGACGGGCCGCGTCGGTTCGCCGAAGCGTCGCGAGATCGGTCACGGCGCCCTCGCCGAGCGCGCCCTCGTGCCGGTGCTGCCGAGCCAGGAAGAGTTCCCGTACGCGATCCGTCAGGTCTCGGAGGCGCTGAGCTCCAACGGCTCCACCTCGATGGGCTCGGTCTGCGCCTCGACCCTGTCGCTGCTCAACGCCGGTGTGCCCCTGAAGGCCCCCGTCGCCGGCATCGCCATGGGCCTGGTCTCCGACGAGGTCGACGGTGAGACCCGCTATGTCGCGCTGACCGACATCCTCGGCGCCGAGGATGCCTTCGGCGACATGGACTTCAAGGTCGCGGGCACGAAGAACTTCGTCACCGCCCTGCAGCTCGACACCAAGCTCGACGGCATCCCCTCCAAGGTGCTGGCCGGCGCGCTGTCGCAGGCGCACGACGCCCGCACCACGATCCTCGAGGTCATGGCCGAGGCGATCGACACCCCGGACGAGATGAGCCCGTACGCGCCGCGCATCACGACCATCAAGGTCCCCGTGGACAAGATCGGTGAGGTCATCGGCCCCAAGGGCAAGATGATCAACTCGATCACCGAGGAGACCGGCGCCAACATCTCGATCGAGGATGACGGCACGGTGTACGTCGGTGCCGCGGACGGCCCGTCCGCGCAGGCTGCGATCGACAAGATCAACGCCATCGCCAACCCGCAGCTGCCCAAGGTGGGCGAGCGCTTCCTCGGCACGGTCGTCAAGACCACCGCCTTCGGTGCGTTCGTCTCGCTGCTCCCGGGCCGCGACGGCCTGGTGCACATCTCCAAGCTGGGCAACGGCAAGCGGATCGCCAAGGTCGAGGACGTCGTCAACGTGGGCTCCAAGCTCCGCGTCGAGATCGCCGACATCGACAACCGCGGCAAGATCTCGCTGATCCCTGTCGAGGAGGGCAACGAGTCCGCTGCCCCCGCCGAGGGTGACGCCGCCGCCGAGTAGGTAGGCCACCGCAGTACCGGGTCCGGCCCCGCACGGTTCGTCCGTGCGGGGCCGGACCGCTACCCGGGTGTATCGTGGATCGACGTTCACCGCACCTTCCGAGGTTTTCGGGACATCGTCCGGACTTAAGGAAACACGAACCGCCACATGGCTCAATCCCTTCGCGCGAAGCCCCTGAAGGCACGACCAGGCTCCGCTCTCGATCCGCATCCCCACACCGGCGTGCAGCGCACGGAACTCCCTGGCGGCCTGCGGGTGGTCACCGAACACGTTCCGGGCGTGCGTTCGGCGTCCGTCGGCGTCTGGGTCGGCGTCGGATCACGTGACGAGCAGCCGACGGTCGCCGGGGCCGCGCACTTCCTCGAACACCTGCTGTTCAAGTCCACCCCCACCCGCTCGGCGCTCGACATCGCCCAGGTGATGGACGGGGTCGGCGGCGAACTCAACGCGTTCACGTCCAAGGAGCACACCTGCTTCTACGCGCACGTCCTCGACGACGACCTGCCGCTCGCGGTGGATCTGGTGAGCGACGTCGTGCTGCGCGGACGATGCCGGTCGGCCGACGTCGACGTCGAGCGTCAAGTGGTGCTCGAGGAGATCTCGATGCGCGACGACGATCCGGAGGATCTCCTCGGTGACGCGTTCCTGACCGCGCTGTTCGGTGATCACCCCGTGGGCCGGCCGGTGATCGGCAGCATCGAGTCGATCGAGACGATGACCCGAACCCAGCTGCATTCGTTCCATGTCCGCCGCTACACGCCCGACCGCATGGTCGTCGCGGTCGCGGGCAACGTCGAACACTCGCATGTCGTGGAACTGGTTCGCCGCGCCTTCGCCGGTCACCTGGACCGCGCCGCGTCACCCGCGCCCCGGCGGGAGGGGGCGATCCGGCTGCGGACCGCGCCGGCCCTGAGCCTGACGACGCGCGACAGCGAGCAGGCCCACCTGGCACTGGGAGTGCGGGCGTTCGGTCGCCACGAGGGGCATCGCTGGCCACTGTCGGTGCTCAACGCCGCCGTGGGCGGCGGGCTGAGTTCCCGTCTGTTCCAAGAGATCCGGGAGGAACGCGGGCTCGCCTACTCGGTGTATTCGGGGGTGGACACCTTCGCCGACACCGGGGCCTTCTCGGTGTACGCAGGCTGCCAGCCGGAGAATCTCGGCGAGGTGGCGACCCTGATCCGCGAGGTGCTCGCGAACGTCGCGTCCGAAGGCATCACCGATGCCGAATGCGCCCGCGCGAAGGGTTCGCTCCGGGGTTCGCTGGTGCTGGGGCTGGAGGACTCGGGTTCGCGGATGACCCGGATCGGCCGCAGCGAACTGAACTACGGCAACCACCAGTCGGTGTCCGAGACACTCGCCCGAATCGACGAGGTCACCACCGACGAGGTGCGCGACGTCGCCCGAGTCCTGCTGCAGCGTCCGTTCGCGGCCGCGGTGGTGGGGCCGTACCGGCGCAAGCGGGACCTGCCCGCATCGGTGCGGGGGATCGTCCAGTAGCGGTCCGACGTCCCGGTGACCGCCGGGCCCCGGCGAGGTCCTGATCCGCGTCGAGGCGGCCGGCCTGTGCCACTCCGACCTGTCGAATGCGGGCACGCTCCTCGGCGGCGAACGCCGCCTGCATCGCGGCAGATCGGTCGTGCACCATCACCTCGGGGTATCCGGGTTCGCGACCCATGCGGTGGTGAATCGCCACTCGGTGGTGCCCGTCGACGACGACGTTCCGCCGGAGATCGCCGCGGTCCTGGGCTGCGGGGTGCTCAACGCGGGACGTCCGCGCGCAGGTGACTCCGTCATGGTCGTCGGGCTCGGGGGAGTCGGTATGGCCGCGATCCTCGTCGCGGTGGCGTCCGGCGTCGGCGAGGAGAGATTGATCTCCTCGCGGAAATGGTCGTACTCGCCGGGACGGCGAGCGCATTCGTGGTGGTGGGCCCGGGGCAGCTGCCCGCGTACAGTCTCGTCGCGGTCAGGGTCGGGTCGGCCATTCTGCTGACCCTCCTGTTGGCGGTGGTGATCGGCGCTCTGGTCGCGTTGTTCAGGAGACGATGACCGAGATCCTGGTCCGGGAGTAGCCTGGAGATCGAGTCGGTCGGCGCGGTCGGTATCGTTCTTCCGTTGACGGTCGGCCACATGGGCGGTGCCGGAAGGTGTTGCACGGCAACCGTTCTTCCCGATTGATCGCGACCGCGATGAGGTGCCGCGGGGCCGGATGCGGCAGGCTCGCGACGATTCGGGCGGGAGGCCCCCTCGCTCGCGATGCCGAGACGACGGCGATGGACGGGGCTGACGAAACATGAACGAACTGGCGGAATGGGACATCGTCACCGGTGTGGGAATCACCGCGCTCGGTGTCGCGGCGGGGCGCGCGATGGAGACGCACCGCGACGACGGACTGGTCTCGGACCCGTACGCGGAAGCGTTCGTGGAGGCGGCGGCGCCGCCGGTACCGATGCCGACGCGGCTCGACGCGGCCGAGGATCTCGGGATTCCGTGGGAGTCGATGGCGAACTACATGGGTGTGCGGTCGCGCTACTTCGACGAGTTCTTCGCCGAGGTGGGCGACGCCGGGATCGAGCAGATGGTGCTGCTGGCGGCCGGCCTGGACGTCCGTGCCTACCGCCTCGACTGGCGCCCGGGGACCACCGTGTACGAGTTGGACGCTCCGAAGGTGCTCGCGTTCAAGGACGACGTCCTCACCGAGCAGGGAGCGACGCCGCGGTCCGATCGGCGGGTCGTCGCGGTCGACCTCCGGGAACCATGGGTGGTTCCGCTGCAGGACAAGGGGTTCGATCGGACCCGCCGGTCGGCGTGGCTCGCGGAGGGGCTGATGCCGTTCTTGCCGAACACGGCCAAGGAGCAGTTGCTCGGATCGGTGACCGAGTTGTCGACGCCCGGCAGTCGCATCTGCATCGAACACGTCGACGACGTCCGGGGCATGCTGCAGGAGCCGCAGTTCCACGACATGAGCAAGCGATTCGGGATCGACATGGCGGAGCTGTGGCCGGACGAAGCCGACTTCGGCCCCGTCGAATGGCTGTCCGGGCACGGGTGGGACGTCGAGGTGATCCGCTCGGCCGATGTCGCAGAGCAGTGGGGGCGGACGCTGGAGAACCCCGACCAGGACCCGATGCGTTCGAGCCAGTTCATCACCGCAGTCCGTCGCTGACCGTCCCCGTCCCGGTGTCCGACCCCGGGTGGCGCACCGTAGGCTTTGCCCCAAGGAATCGACGGGATCGGACGGAGCGTGGAAGTGACTTCAGCAGCACCCATCAGGGTCGGTGTTCTCGGTGCGAAGGGCAAGGTGGGCCGCGCGATGTGCGAGGCCGTCGAGCAGGCCGACGACCTCGAACTGGTGGCCGGTGTCGATCAGGGCGAGCGGATCGAGCACCTCGTCGACGAGCGTGCGCAGGTCGTCATCGATTTCACCCACCCCGACGTCGTGATGGACAACCTGCAGTTTCTGATCGCCAACGGCATTCACGCCGTGGTCGGCACCACCGGTTTCGACGACGTCCGCCTCGCGCAGGTGCAGGCGTGGCTGGCGGAGAAGCCGGGCGTGGGTGTGCTGATTGCCCCGAACTTCGCGATCGGTGCGGTGCTGTCGATGCGGTTCGCGGCCGCCGCGGCCCGGTTCTTCGACTCGGTCGAGGTCATCGAGCTGCACCACCCGAACAAGGCCGATGCGCCGTCGGGCACCGCCTACCGCACCGCTGCGCTGATCGCGGAGGCGCGGGAGAAGGCCGGGCGTGGTCCGAGTCCCGACGCCACCACCACTGAACTCGAGGGTGCCCGCGGCGCCGACGTGAACGGCGTGCGGGTGCACTCGGTGCGCCTGGCCGGTCTGGTCGCACACCAGGAGGTGCTGCTCGGCACGCAGGGCGAGACCCTGACGATCCGGCACGACTCCATCGACCGGAACTCGTTCGCCCCCGGCGTGTTGCTCGGTGTGCGGGAGATCGGGCAGCGACCGGGCCTGACCGTCGGCATCGACCCCCTGCTCGACCTGTGAAGAACCAGTCCACGCGGGTGATCGTCGCGATCGCGGCGATCGTCGTCGCGCTCGCGTTCTACTTCGTGCTGCTCGGTCAGCGCGGCATCGCCCTGATCCAGGACGGCCGCGCCGTCCCCGTAGTCCTGGGTATCGCCGTGCTGGTCCTGCCGCTGCTCGGCGTGTGGATGGTCGTCGCGACCATCCGGTCCGGCCTCGCACACCAGCATCTCGCGCGTCGGATCCACGACGAGGGCCTCGAGCTCGACGTCTCCGACCTGCCGCGCCGCCCGTCGGGGCGGATCGAGCGCGACGCGGCCGACGCCCTGTTCGCGCAGGTCAAGCAGGAGTGGGAGGCCGATCCGGACAACTGGCGGAACTCCTACCGCCTCGCGCGGGCCTACGACTACGCCGGCGACCGCGGCCGTGCGCGCGACACGATGCGCCGTGCCGTGGCGCTCGAGAAGCTCGACGGCGAGGGCTGATCGCGATGGCCGACGCGTTGCCGGGGAAGACCGGGAAGATCCTGCTGGTGGTACACCACACGTCCTCCCCGGCGACGCGCGAGCTGCTCGAGGCGGTGCTCGCCGGCGCCCACGACCCCGAGATCACCGGTGTCACGGTCCGTTCGGTGCCGGCGTTGCACGCGACCGCCGTCGATGTCCTCGACGCGGACGGCTACGTGTTCGGGACATCCGCGAACTTCGGCTACATGTCGGGGGCGCTCAAGCACTTCTTCGACACCGTCTACTACCCGTGCCTCGACGCCGTCGCCGGTCGTCCGTACGGGCTGTGGGTGCACGGCAACAACGACACCGCGGGCGCGGTGAAGTCGGTGCAGAAGATCGTAACCGGGCTGGAACTGGCCCAGGCCGCGCAGATCGTGGAGATCACCGGCCCGATCGATGCACAGGTGCGTGAACGCTGCTACGAACTGGGCGCGACCGTCGCGGTCACCGTCGCCGGGGATCTCTGACAGGCACTCAGTTCATCGGGACCGTGTCGGGCGACGACCGATCCGGCGGGCCGGCCTGGAACGGCGGCGGATTGTCGACGTCGAACACGTCCGGCAGGGTGGCGCACGTCGCGCCCGGCTCCGGGAAGGTGTTGCGGTTCAAGCGAAGTGCGTTGACGAAGTGGTCGATCCGTGCGTCCGACGGGCCGTCGACCACCAGTTGGTGCCCCCACGACTGCAGCGAGACCGGGACCGACAGCCCCGGGTACGGCGACAGCATCAGGTACGGCTGCCCCTCGATGCGCTCGACGAGCCGGGTCAGGTCCGTGCCGGTGACGAGTTCCGGGTCGTACGTGATCCACACTGCGCCGTGCTCGAGTGAATGAACCGCGTTCTCACTGCGGATCGGCGCGTCGTAGACGGTTCCCGTGCAGTCCGCCCACACCGCATCGTGCGGCCCGCCGAACGGAGGAGTCCGGTCGTACGCGACCCGCTGGTGCGGCCGGACATGAGTACCCACCGGGTACTCGATGACCGTGATGCCCTCGATCCCCAGCGACGGGTCGGGATTGTCGGCGGTCGGCGCGAACGGGTCGGCGACCGCGGTGCCGCGGATGCTGCCACCGCAGCCCGCGGTCGTCGCGACCACGATCAGTGCGCTCGCCAC
Organism: Prescottella sp. GW823-FHT02E09; assembly: GCF_058797375.1. Taxonomy (NCBI): domain Bacteria; kingdom Bacillati; phylum Actinomycetota; class Actinomycetes; order Mycobacteriales; family Nocardiaceae; genus Rhodococcus; species Prescottella sp. GW823-FHT02E09. The sequence goes on along the minus strand of NZ_JBXAJP010000002.1, from coordinate 576,127 downwards.
TGCCGCGATCCGCAGTAGGGGACCCACGTCGGTGCCCGGCCTACTTGCCGTCGACGAACTTGGTGAGACCCTTGCTGGCCGTGTCGAGCGCCATGTTCCGCGCCTTCTTCAGCATGAAACCCGGTAGCGGGATCTTCGGGTCGACGGTCAGCTCGAACTTCACGAGCGTGCCGTCTCCCTTGGGGGTGAGGGTGTAGGCGCCGTCCTGGCTGTTCTGCTGCGTGCTCTCGACCAGCGTCCAGGACATTCCGTTGTCGCCGTCCCAGGAGTAGTCCACGACCTGCTCGTCGTTGATGCCCATGATCGACACGGTCATCCGCACGCGGTGCGCGCGGCCGTCCGGGTGGGTGCTCTCGACGATGACCTTCTTGTGCGCGGACGACCATTCGGGAAGCCGATCCACGGCCGCGATCGCTGCCATGACATCGGCCGGTGCGGCCTTGACCTCGAACTCCTTGGCCCCGGAAACAGCCATGCTCTGCACTCCCTCTACCCCGTGAACGATGAGACGCAATTAGACCATCCTGGAGGCCGGGATCAGCGCAGGTCGACGCCCGTGGGAGGGAAACAGCTCAGGCGTCGTCGGGGCGGCTGCGGCGCATCTGGTCGCGGAGTGCGCCCTGAACCGCCTGGGAGACCCACGAATTGAGCGACATCCCGTCCTGCAGCGCGGCCTCCTCGGCGCGCGACTTGATCTGGTCGACCAATCGCAGTGTCACGCGACTGATGTCACCGGTGACGTCCTCGAGCGTGCGGTAGGTGTCGGAGGGGTCGGGCGGCGGTCCGTCGCCCGGCTCGGGGCGGCGTCGCGTCGCCTCGACCGCGACGTCCGTCCCGTCGAATCGGACGTGGAGGGTGCGGTCGCCGAGTTCGTCGGATGCCTCGCGGGCGAGGTCGGACAGCGCCGACACCAGCATCAGTTGGGCCGAGCGTTCCACCGCGCCGGCGAGAGCCTGGGCGATCCGCTGGGTGTCCTCGTCTCCGAGGGCCGCCGCCGCGGCGAGGTCGTCGCGCAATCGTGCTGTGTACTCGGTGAGGTTCATGATGTCATTGTGGCGTCAAATATGACGTCAGGTCAAGTGTTTCATGGCGTCATCTCGGTGTCGGTCGAGGGATCGGCCCCGCACCCGAGCCGAGCGGGGAACGTCGGCGATATGGTGCGCTCGACCATGCGAGACGATCTCGGGAGGATTTACTGTGCGGAACGCGGTGTCCCTGAAGGTGCAGCTCGTCGCCCGGACCGAGTTCCTCCCGCCCGACGACGTCCCGTGGGAGACGGACGCCGACGGCGGTGAAGCCCTCGCCGAGTTCGCCGGGCGTGCCTGCTACCAGAGTTGGTCCAAACCGAACCCGCGCACCGCCACCAACGCCGGATACCTGAGGCACCTACTCGAGGTGGGCCACCTGTCGGTACTCGAACACGGCAGCGTCAGCTTCTACATCAGCGGGATCTCACGCTCCTGCACGCACGAGTTGATCCGGCACCGGCACTTCTCCTACTCGCAGTTGTCGCAGCGCTTCGTGCGGGAGAACGACGCCAACGTCGTCGTCCCGCCCGCCATCGCCGGCGACGAGCGGCTCGAGGCCCTGTTCGCGAAGGCCACCGAGGCCAGCCGTGAGGCCTACACGGAACTGCTCGCGGCCCTCGAGGGCAAGCTCTCCGACGTCCCCAACGGTCCGGTGCGCGGCAAGCAGGCGCGTCAGGCGGCACGGTCGGTGCTGCCCAACGCCACCGAGACCCGCGTCGTGGTCACCGGGAACTACCGCGCATGGCGCCATTTCGTCGAGATGCGTGCCACCGAACATGCCGACGTCGAGATCCGCCGGGTCGCGGTCGAGTGCCTGCGTCAGCTCCGCGACGCCGCGCCGAATGTGTTCGGAGACTTCGAAATCGTCACGCTGCCCGACGGTTCGGAGGTCGCGACGAGCGAGTTCGGTACGGTCGGCTGACGGACTCGCCCCTCGAGGGTGCCGCGGTGTTCAAGTCTGTAACGCAGACCGGGTAGCCTTCTGACCATGACCTACGGTGATTCAGCTGCTTCCGTCGAGCGTCCGTTCGGCACCGTCCTCACGGCGATGGTGACCCCGTTCACCAAGGACGGCAAGCTGGACGTGGACGCCGGCGTACGGCTGGCCACCCACCTCGTCGACAACGGCTGCGACGGACTTGTACTGGCCGGCACCACCGGCGAATCGCCCACCACCACCGAGGACGAGAAGCTCGAGCTGCTGCGGGCCGTCGTCGAGGCTGTCGGCGACCGCGCCAAGATCGTCGCCGGTGCAGGCAGCAACGACACCGCGCACAGCGTCGAACTGGCACGTGACGCCGCTCGTGCGGGCGCGCACGGACTGCTCGTCGTCACCCCGTACTACTCGCGCCCGCCGCAGGCCGGTCTGTACGCCCACTTCACGGCCGTCGCCGATGCGACGGATCTGCCGGTGATGCTCTACGACATTCCACCCCGCTCCGTGGTGCCGATCGAGACGGAGACGATTCGCCGTCTCGCCGATCATCCGCGCATCCTCGCGGTGAAGGACGCCAAGGGCGACCTCAATGCCGGTGCCGAACTGATCGGCACCACCGATCTCGACTTCTTCTCGGGTGACGACCCGCTCAATCTGCCGTGGCTGTCCGTCGGTGCCGTCGGGTTCGTGAGCGTCATCGGTCACCTCGTGCCGGAGCGCCTGCGTGCGCTGCACACCGCGTTCGCGGAGGGTGACATCGCCAAGGCTCAGGAGATCAACCTCAGTCTCATCCCGGTGAACCGTTCCGTCGCGCGCCTCGGCGGCGTGAGCGCGTCGAAGGCAGGACTGCGCCTGATGGGCATCGACGTCGGTGAGCCGCGCCTGCCCCAGGTTGCCCCCACCGCGGAGCAGATCGACGTCCTGGCTGCAGACCTGCACGCTGCGGGGGTGCTCGCATGACCCGTCCCACACGCCGCCGTAGCGCCTCCCGTCAGGCCGGCCCGCCGACCCCGGCGGCCGAACAGGCCGCCCCGGCTCCCGCCGCAACCGAGAAGCCGGTGACATCCGGGAAGTCCGGGACCGAGTCCGCGCCGCAGCAGGCCGCCCCCAAGCGGGCCGCCGCCCGGAAGTCGCCGGCGAAGAAGGCCCAGCGATCGAAGGCCCCGGCGCCCGTCGCGGCCGACCCGACCGATCGGCTCGGCCTCCCGCCGAAGGCGCCCAAGAACGGCCTGCGGGTCGTCGCGCTCGGCGGCATCGGCGAGATCGGTCGCAACATGACCGTGTTCGAGCATCAGGGCAAGCTGCTCATCGTGGACTGTGGCGTGCTGTTCCCCGAGGACCAGCAGCCCGGCGTCGACCTGATCCTGCCGGACTTCCGGCACATCGAGGACCGGATGGAGGACGTCGAGGCGGTCGTCCTCACACACGGCCACGAGGACCACATCGGTGCGCTGCCGTTCCTGCTGCGCCTGCGCCCCGACATCAAGGTCGTCGGATCGAAGTTCACGCTCGCGCTGGTCGCGGCGAAGTGCCGTGAGCACCGGCAGCGCCCCAACCTCGTCGAGGTCACCGAGGGCGAGCGCACCACCCACGGTCCGTTCGAGTGCGAGTACTTCGCCGTCAACCACTCCATCCCGGACGCCATCGCCGTCGCGATCCGCACGTCGGCCGGTGTCGTGCTGCACACCGGCGACATCAAGCTCGACCAGCTGCCGCTCGACGGCCGTCTCACCGACCTCGCCGGGTTCTCCCGGCTCGGCGACGAGGGCGTCGACCTGTTCCTCGTCGACTCCACGAACGCCGAGGTACCGGGCTTCGTCACGCCCGAACGTGAGATCGGCGGCGTGCTCGACAACGTCATCGGCAAGGCCACGCAACGCGTGATCGTCGCATCGTTCGCGAGCCACGTACACCGCATTCAGCAGGTCGTCGACGTCGCGAAGCGGTACAACCGGCGCGTCGCCTTCGTCGGCCGCTCCATGGTCCGGAACATGCAGATCGCGCAGGACCTCGGCTACCTGTCCGTGCCGGACGGCCTGGTCGTCGACATCGACACCGCCGCGAACCTGCCCGACGACAAGCTCGTGCTCGTGTCCACCGGATCGCAGGGCGAGCCGCTGTCGGCGCTGTCCCGGATGGCCCGCGGCGAGCACCGCCAGATCAACATCCGCGCCAACGACCTCGTCGTGCTCGCGTCGTCGCTGATCCCGGGCAACGAGAACTCGGTGTTCGCGGTCGTCAACGGACTCGCCAAGCGCGGCGCCACCGTCGTGACGCAGCAGAGCGCCAAGGTTCACGTCTCCGGTCACGCGTCGGCCGGTGAGCTGCTGTACCTGTACAACGCGGTGCGGCCCACCAACGCCATGCCGGTGCACGGCGAGTGGCGTCACCTGCGCGCCAACGCAGCGCTGGCCAAGGCGACCGGTGTCCCGGAGGAGCGCATCGTGCTCGCCGAGGACGGCGTCGTGGTCGACATGGTCGACGGCCTCGCGGAGATCGTCGGTCGGGTCCCCGTCGGGCACGTCTACGTCGACGGCAACTCGGTGGGCGACGTCGGCGACTCGACGCTGTCGGACCGACTGATCCTCGGCGAGGGCGGATTCATCTCCATCTCGCTCGCCGTGGACTCGGCGACCGGCCGCGCGGTCAGCACACCCGAGGTGTCCGGTCGCGGCTTCTCCGACGATCCCGCGGCACTGAAGGAAGCAGCCAAGCTGGTCGAGTCGGAGCTCGTGCGGCTCGCGGGTGAGGGCGTCACGGACACCCACCGGATCGCCCAGGCCGTGCGCCGTGTGGTGGGACGCTGGGTGGCGGAGAAGTACCGCCGCCGTCCGATGATCGTGCCCACCGTCATCGGCGTGCCGTAGCTCGACAGCCGGGCTCGGCCGTACGCGACGAACGAGGAGGATGTCGCGACCATGACCGAGCGCAAGCCCCCGCACACCACGTTCGAATCCTGGGTCGAGACGCAGATTCGGACCGCCTACGAACGTGGTGACTTCGAGAACCTCGCGGGGGCGGGCAAACCCATTCCGCCGGACGGCGCGGACGACTGGGTTCGCGGATACCTTCGACGCCAAGGTCTTTCGGCAGACGACCTGCTTCCGGAGCCGCTGCGGCTGCGGAAAGACATCGAGAGACTGTCGGACACGGTGCGGGCCGCGCGCACCGAACGCGAGGTGCGCGACGAGGTCGCACGCCTGAACCGGCGGATCGCGGAGTGGCTGCGCAATCCGTCCGGTCCGCAGATCCCGATCCGACGCGTCGATGTGGACGAGGTCCTCGCGCGATGGCGGGCGGGACACGGGACGACGGCGTGCCGCGCCGGCGGGCTCGAGCACGCACGGATCGGCGAGCAGACGCGACAGGCGCGACGCGCGCTCGCCGCGGCCGCGCTCACCGAGGCCGGCTACGGCGAGATCCGTCGCACCGAGGTTCGTCGCGAACGCGCCCGGCCACGGCGATTCGGCCGGATCGGCCGCCTCTTCAGGAGGCCCCGCGCCGCGGGCTGAACCCGGTCACGACTCGAGCTTGCCGTAGTCGACGGTGAACCAGCGGTCCGGGCGCATCCGGATCAGCACCGCCTTGTCGTTGAACGACTCGCCGATGAACGCCTCCGCCTCCGACGCCGGCAGATACCGCTCCACGAGGGGCCGGATGTCCTCGCGGGTGACTGCGTCCTGGAAGGTCGCCGGGCCTTCCACGCTGACGTAGCGGTACGGCGGCTCCTCGACCTGAGCGCACAGGCTGAAGCGTCCGCTGGCCCGGATCAGGCGTTCCTTGACGGTGCCGCGTTCGGTCCACACCGTCACGTCCCCTCCGGGGGCGTAGTGATACCAGATCGGCACTGCGAGGGGCGCTCGGCCGTCGCGTGCGGCCGCGATCACCCCGACGTGCAGGTCGGCGAGGAACTGCTCGCGCTCGCTCTCCGACATCGTGGTCTTCGACATGTGTCGCTCCTCTCGCATCGGGACGGGTCACTCCCACGCTAGGGGTGCCTGCCGACAAGTTCGGGCAGTTCGGCAGATCTGCGGCTACGGTGTGGTGTGCCCTACGCCCGTGACGAACGCCACGCCCTCGTCGACACGATGCGCGCCGTCGGGCCGGACGCGCCGACACTGTGCGGCGACTGGACGGCCCGAGACCTCGCCGCGCACCTGGTGCTGCGCGAGCGGCGACTCGACGCCGCGCCCGGCATCATGATCGGCGCGCTGGCCGGCCACACCGAGCGCGTCCAGCACGGCATCGCCCGCCGGGACTGGAACGACCTGCTCGACGACGTCCGGTCCGGCCCGCCGGTCTGGTCGCCGTTCCGCCTCGTCGACGAGAAGGCCAACCTGGGGGAGATGTTCGTCCATCACGAAGACGTCCGGCGTGCTCAGCCCGAATGGCAGCCGCGCACGTTGCCGTCCGACCTGCAGGACCGGTTGTGGGCCCTCGCGAAGCGGACCGGACGGCTCGGGTACCGCCGGTCTCCGGTGAGTGTGGTCCTCGAACGTCCCGACGGCGGCCGGGAGACCGTCCGCTCGGCAGGCGCCGCGGCGGTCACCCTGCGCGCCGAGCCCGCCGAACTGCTGCTGCACGCGTTCGGGCGGAACGCGGTCCGCGTCGAGTTCGACGGGGCACCCGGAGACGTCGCCGCGCTCGCGGCGCTGGATCGTGGTTTCTGAGCCGATCGTCGAGCGGCATCCCTCGGGTGGTGTGACGCACCTTCCCGCCTGGTGAACGTGTGTGGCGGGTGTTGCGGATGGTCCGGATGGGGCCGCAGCGACTAACCTGACCGATATGGCAGGGAAGACGAGCGCCCGCGGATCGAGTTCGACAGCATCCACGTCGCGGACCCGTGCGCGCTCATCGTCGTCCACGCGAGCCTCGTCCACGTCGGGTACTCGCGCGTCCGGTCGTGCCACCGGCGCGTCGTCGTCGGCGCGCAAGCCCGCGCCGCGTAAGTCGGCGCCGCGGAAGACCGCGGCACCTCGCGGTGGAGCGGGCACTCGTCGTCCGGCAGCGAAGTCGTCCGGCGCAGGCGCCCTGTCCTCGGTCGGACGTGGCATCGGTGCAGGTTGGTCGATGATGGCCAAGGGCGTCGGAGCGACGACGCGCACGATGAGCAAGGCAACCGAGATCGAGCACGGTCACCGCCGGGACGGAATCGCCCTCGGGCTGATCGCGGTCAGTGTGGTGATCGCCGGCGGGATGTGGTTCTCTGCGGGTGGGCCGGTGGGGGAGTGGATCGAGTCCGGCGTCCGAGCCGTCGTCGGCGCGGTCGCGGCGATCCTGCCGATCCTCGGTGTCGCGATCGCGGTCGTGCTGATGCGGACCGAGCCCAAGCCGGACATCCGACCGCGGCTCGTCCTCGGATCACTCCTCGTCGGCCTGCCGGCCGTGGGTCTGTGGCACATCGCTTCGGGTTCCCCGACAGCGTCGGACGGCTGGTCGGACGGGGCCGGGGTGGTGGGCTACGTCGTCGCCGGGCCGCTCACCAGCGGTGTGACGGCATGGCTCTCGGTGCCGCTGCTGCTCCTGGCGATGTTCTTCGGACTCCTGCTGCTCACGGGCACCACTGTCCGTGAGGTTCCGGAGCGGTTCCGGTCGTACTTCGGGACGTCCTATCACGACGACTACGACGACGCGTACGACCACGCCGACGACCCGGACTTCGACGACGACTACGACGCCGGCTACGACGACGACCCGTCTCGTTTCGATGCTGACGGCTACCCCGTAGACGGTGCTGCCGGTGCTGCCGGTGCTGCCCGGGCCGCGGAACCCGCACGTCCCGCCCGGCGGACCCCGCGCGGGCGACGGGCCACACCGGAACAGAACTACCCGACCGACGAGGTCCACCCCGATGTGGAGACCGAGATCCTCGGATTGTGGGATCCGGGCGACCCGACTCCCACGCCGCCGGCGCCCGAGCCGGAACCCGAGCCTGCCGCCGCGCCGCCGCGCCCGAAGCCGCGCGCCCGGGTGAAGCCCGCTCCCGAGCCGGAACCGGCGAAGGAGGAGATGGAGGCCCTCGTCCCGGATCGGGTCGTCGAGGGCGACTACACGCTGCCGCCCACGTCCTTGCTGATCGACGGCGATCCGCCCAAGCTCGGCAGCAAGGCCAACGATGCGATGATCGAGGCCATCACCGAGGTCCTCCAGCAGTTCAAGATCGATGCCGCGGTCACCGGTTACACGCGAGGACCGACGGTCACCCGTTACGAGGTGGAACTCGGCCCGGGCGTCAAGGTCGAGAAGATCACCGCGCTCGCCCGCAACATCGCGTACGCGGTGGCCACCGACAACGTCCGGCTGCTTGCGCCCATCCCCGGCAAGTCGGCCGTCGGCATCGAGGTGCCGAACTCCGACCGCGAGATGGTGCGCCTGTCCGACGTTCTGACCGCGCCGTCGACGCGCAAGGATCATCACCCGCTCGTCATCGGTCTCGGCAAGGACATCGAGGGCGACTTCGTGAGTGCGAACCTCGCGAAGATGCCGCACCTGTTGGTGGCGGGCTCCACCGGTTCCGGTAAGTCCAGCTTCGTCAACTCGATGCTGGTGTCGCTGCTGACTCGCGCGACCCCGGACGAGGTCCGCATGATCCTCATCGACCCGAAGATGGTCGAGCTCACGCCCTACGAGGGCATCCCGCACCTGATCACCCCGATCATCACGCAGCCCAAGAAGGCCGCGGCCGCGCTGGCGTGGCTGGTCGAGGAGATGGAGCAGCGCTACCAGGACATGCAGGCCAGCCGTGTCCGGCACATCGACGACTTCAACTCCAAGGTCAAGTCCGGCGAGATCACGGCACCGCTGGGCAGTGAGCGGGTCTACCGCCCGTACCCGTACATCCTCGCGATCGTCGACGAGCTCGCCGATCTGATGATGACGGCACCGCGTGATGTCGAGGAGGCGATCGTGCGCATCACGCAGAAGGCGCGCGCCGCCGGTATCCACCTCGTGCTCGCGACGCAGCGGCCGTCCGTCGACGTCGTGACCGGTCTGATCAAGACGAACGTGCCGTCGCGTCTTGCGTTCGCGACGTCGTCGCTCACCGACTCGCGGGTCATCCTCGATCAGCCGGGCGCCGAGAAGCTGATCGGCATGGGCGACGGTCTGTTCCTCCCGATGGGTGCGGGCAAGCCGATCCGCATGCAGGGCGCATACATCACCGACGAGGAGATCTCGGCGGTCGTCGATTTCACCAAGAACCAGGCCGAGCCCGAGTACACCGAGGGCGTCACCGCGGCCAAGGCGGGGGAGAAGAAGGACGTCGACCCCGACATCGGCGACGACATGGACGTGCTGCTGCAGGCCGTGGAACTGGTCGTGTCGAGTCAGTTCGGTTCCACGTCGATGCTGCAGCGCAAGCTGCGCGTGGGCTTCGCCAAGGCCGGCCGCCTGATGGACCTGATGGAGACCCGTGGTGTGGTCGGCCCCAGTGAGGGGTCGAAGGCGCGTGAGGTGTTGATCAAGCCGGACGAACTCGAGGGACTGCTGTGGTCGATCCGCGGCGGCGACCCCGAGCCCGCCGCAGACGACAACTGACCGTTTTGTCCGGATTCGGCAGTAGCCGGGTGTGTGTGGTTCAATAGGAAGCACTTTGGAGGGGAGTATCCCCATTCTTGCGACAGACTCGTCAGCACGATCGGCACCGTTGCCGGTCCGGTTCTGTCGGCGGATCCGTTCCGGTCACCCGACCGGAGGATTCGCGGGAGAGACCTCCGGTGGTGAAACGTACCTACCGGAGGGCAATAGCTGATGCACGTATCCCCGCTCGTCTGGGTTATCACCTGCGTGGTGATCCTCGGACTCTTCGTCTTCGACTTCTACGCGCACGTGCGGACACCGCACGCCCCGTCCTTCCGCGAATCGGCGTTCTGGTCCGCGGTCTACATCGGTATCGCGATCGTCTTCGGACTCATCGTGATGGGGATATGGGGCACCACGTTCGGCGGTGAGTACTTCGCCGGTTACGTCACCGAGAAGGCGTTGTCCGTCGACAACCTGTTCGTCTTCGTGATCATCATGTCGACGTTCGCGGTGCCGCGGCAGTACCAGCAGAAGGTCCTGCTCATCGGCATCGTCATGGCTCTCGTGATGCGCGGCATCTTCATCGCCGTCGGTGCGGCCGCGATCAACACCTACAGCTGGGTGTTCTACCTGTTCGGCGCGTTCCTGATCTACACCGCGGCCAAGCTCATCAAGGACGCCGGTCACGAGGCCGAGTCGGAGGAGCAGCGGGAGAGCAAGATCATCACGCTGGCGAAGCGGTTCCTGCCGACCACCGAGGAGTACGACGGGGACAAGCTCGTCACCAAGATCGACGGCAAGCGCGTCGCCACCCCACTGCTGCTCGCGCTGATCGTCATCGGCTTCACCGACGTGCTGTTCGCGCTCGACTCGATCCCCGCGATCTACGGCCTCACCCAGGAGCCGTACCTGGTGTTCACCGCCAACGCGTTCGCACTGATGGGTCTGCGCCAGCTGTACTTCCTCATCGGCGGCCTGCTCGAGCGTCTGGTGTACCTGTCGTACGGCCTGTCGATCGTCCTCGCGTTCATCGGCGTCAAGCTCGTCCTGCACGCGCTGCACGAGAACACGCTGTCGTTCATCAACGGCGGTGAGCACGTCGCGGTCCCCGAGATCTCCACGGTCATGTCGCTGACCATCATCCTCGGTGTGCTGGTGGTCACCGCGGTGGCAAGCCTGATCAAGACCCGCAACAAGTCCGACGACACTCCCGACACGCCCGTCCGTAACTAGACGACGACGCCGGCCGGGGCAACCCGGCCGGCGTCGTGTCGTGTACGCGGCGGACTACTTGACGAAGACTCCGAAGACCGGGATCCATTCGCGCACGACCCGCCGCTCCACCAGGTCGGCCCTAGCGAACGGATCCTGGTCGAAGAGGGCCTCCACGTCGCCCGTGGACGGCGCCTCGACCATCATCAGCGCGCCGCTGCCGTCCGCGAACGGGCCGGACGAGTGCACGACACCGCGGCGGACCAGATCGGCCAGCCACGCCCGGTGATCGGTGCGGTGATCGTCGCGCTGCGCGGACTTCTCGTGCGAGTAGGTGTACTCGACGGCGAACAGTGGCATGGTTCCTCGTTCCCGGGATCTGGACGTGCGGGGTCCGGAGTGCTCAGAGCGTCAGCAACATCCGGGTATTGCCCAGCGTATTCGGCTTGACGTAGCTCAGGTCCAGGAACTCCGCGACACCGGTGTCGTACGACCGGCACATCTCCGCGTACACCTCCGCGGTGACGGGGGTGCCCTCGATCTCGGCGAACCCGTGCTTGGCGAAGAAGTTGACCTCGAACGTCAGCACGAACAGCCGTTCCAGTTCGAGTTCGCGCGCCACCTCGATCAGCTTCGCGACCACCAGATGGCCCGCGCCCCGACCCTTCACCTGGGGATCGACCGCGACGGTCCGGACCTCGCCCAGATCGGACCAGAGCACGTGCATCGCGCCGCACGCGACGACCTCTCCGGCCTGCTCGACGACCCAGAACTCCTGCACTGCCTCGTACAGCGTCACGAGGTTCTTCTCGAGCAGAATCTTCCCTGCGTAGATGTCGATCAGCCTCTTGATCTCCGGTACGTCCGAGGTGCGCGCGCGGCGCACCTGCATCCCTTCAGCCTCGTTCGTTTCAGCCGTCGGAGTCCCAGATGTCATGTGGTGCACAGTAGTGGTAGCTGCAACAGATATTGTGAGCAGTGTGCCGCCCCGATCCATCGCCCCACACCACGTCCCGTTCGTCTCGGGTGTGCCTGGGCGAACCGACGGATCGGCGCGACTGTGAGTGCGCCGAAGAGTTCCGCGGGGCGAGACATCGCCGCCGCCCCTGACGCAGCGCCCGCCGAGGGCGTCGCACCGCACACCCCGGTTCCCCTGGTCAACATCGCCAACATCCTGACGGTGCTGCGCATCGTCCTGGTGCCGGTGTTCCTCGCCGCCCTGTTCGCCGACGGCGGCCATTCCACCGGGTGGCGGATCGCGGCGGCGTCGATCTTCGCGGTGGCCGCCATCACCGATCGCATCGACGGGCAGCTGGCCCGCAAGTACGGTCTGGTCACCGATTTCGGGAAGATGGCCGATCCGATCGCCGACAAGGCGCTGATCGGCGCGGCACTCGTCGGACTGTCGCTGCTCGGAGATCTCTCCTGGTGGGTGACGGGCATCATCGCGGCACGCGAGCTGGGGATCACGCTGATGCGCTTCGCGGTCCTGCGGCACGGCGTCATCCCCGCCGGGCGTGGCGGCAAACTGAAGACGCTGGTCCAGGCGACCGCGATCGGGTTCTATCTCGTTCCGCTGCCCGACGGCTTCGCGCCGTTCAGCGCGACGCTCATGGCGCTCGCGGTGCTGCTCACCGTCGCGACCGGCCTCGACTACGTGGTCCAGGCCGTGCGCCTTCGCGCCGGCGCCGGGCGCGCATGACCGACCCGCTCGCGGGTGCTGTCCCCGCCCGCGAACTGGTCGAGGCGCTGGCCCGTCGCGGACAGACCGTCGCGACCGCGGAGTCGCTGACCGCCGGCCTGCTCGCCGCGACACTGGCCGGTGTCCCGGGCGCGAGCACCGTGCTCCGGGGCGGGCTGATCGTCTACGCGACAGATCTCAAGGCTGTGCTCGCCGGTGTCGACGCCGACGTCCTCGACGGGGACGGTCCGGTGGCGCCGACCACCGCTGCGCAGCTCGCGGACGGTGCACGGGCGCGATGCAGCGCCGACTGGGGCGTCGGCCTGACGGGAGTGGCGGGCCCGGATCCGCAGGACGGGCACGCTCCGGGAACCGTCTTCCTCGGGGTGGCCGGGCCCGACGGGACCGAGGTCACCGCCCTCGACCTGGACGGTGATCGGTGGGAAATCCGGCTGGGCTGCGTCCACTCGGCGGTGTCGAGTTTGCTCGAACGATTGTCGCGATAGGGTTTTGGGAACCAATCGCTTGCGCTCGTGCGTTTGTATTCACGAGCGAGGTGTCGGATGAAGGAGGAGCGAGATGGCGCTGCTATTGCGTGAGGCAATCGGTGACAGTCTTCGGCGCACACGCGTTTCGCAGAGCCGTACCCTGCGCGAGGTGTCGAACAGCGCGCGGGTCAGTCTCGGTTACCTGTCCGAGATCGAGCGTGGCCGCAAGGAGGCGTCGAGCGAGCTGCTCGCGGCCATCTGTGATGCGCTCGAGGTTCCACTCTCCGAGGTGTTGGTCGACGTGAGTGAGACGCTTGCCGTCTCGCCACGTGAGAACGTGGACCGCGGCACCGTGGCGAACGATTCGCAGACGGTGAGCGGTCGCATCGCGCAGGACACGCGTGTCGTGATCCCCGCGCCCACGGCGCGGGCACTGGCTGCGGCGTAGTCGGGTGCCGTCGAACCGCGGAAACCGCTAGATTCAGAACAGAAGATCGAGGAATCGCCGATCGACTCCGGTCGGCGGTTCCGGATCGGACGAGCAGGTAGGGGCAGAGCCCGAGTTCGGTGCGTGACGGTCGCGCATCGGGTCGCGCATCGCGCGGCGCAGCAGATGGAGGCAGGATCACACCCATGGCTAATCCTTTCGTCAAGGGATGGAAGTACCTGATGGCGCTCTTCAATTCCAAGATTGATGAGAAGGCCGACCCCAAGGTTCAGATTCAGCAGGCGATCGAGGACGCGCAGCGTCAGCACCAGGCACTGTCCCAGCAGGCTGCATCGGTGATCGGCAACCAGCGCCAGCTCGAGATGAAGCTCAGCCGCCAGCTCGACGAGGTGGAGAAGCTCAACGCCAACGCGCGGCAGGCCGTCACCCTCGCCGATCAGGCCGCCGCCGCTGGCGACATGGAGAAGGCGACGCAGTACACCAACGCTGCCGAGGCCTTCGCTGCCCAGCTGGTCACCGCCGAACAGGGCGTCGAGGACCTCAAGGCCCTGCACGACCAGTCGCTGCAAGCGGCCACCCAGGCCAAGAAGGCCGTCGAGCAGAACGCGATGACGCTGCAGGCGAAGGTTGCCGAGCGGACCAAGCTGCTCAGCCAGCTCGAGCAGGCGAAGATGCAGGAGCGGGTCAGTGAATCGCTGCGTTCGATGGACAGCACGCTGTCCGCTCCCGGCAACACGCCGAGCCTCGACGCCGTCCGCGACAAGATCGAGCGCCGCTACGCCGACGCTCTGGGCTCCGCCGAGCTGGCCCAGAACTCGGTGCAGGGTCGCATGATGGAGGTCCAGCAGGCCAGCGTGCAAATGGCCGGTCACAGCCGCCTCGAGCAGATCCGCGCATCGATGAAGGGCGACGCCCTGCCCTCCGGTGGTACTGCGGCCGCCCCGGCGAAGCCCGTCGCCGCCCCGGAACCGCCTGCGGCCTCCGCCAACGGCGAGACCCCCGCGCAGTAGAACACCGCGCGACGACTGCGACATCGGTTCGATGAGTAACACACGAGGTGGCCGGTCCGGGCGAAAGTCCCGGCCGGCCAACTCTGTATTCGGAGAGAACACGGGGCTGGCGGCCAGTGCCGCCTCGGCCGTCACCAGTGCGCAGAGCGTCCTGCGAGACGTCGGAGGTAGTGTCGCCGACACGATGCGGCGCTGGTCGGACCCCCGTGAACGCATGCTGCGCAAGCGTCGGCGTGCCCGCAAGCGGGCAACCAGGTTCGGCATCGCCTCGGGCGCGAGCGTCGTGGGTTCGGCATCGCTCGCCGCCGCATCGGCCCCCGACTGGTCGATCGTCGCGACCGGTGGCGCCGCGGCGCTGTTCGTGATTCCGACAGTGCTCGCGGTCGGCACGTACCGGCAACTCACGTCGGTTCCGTTGCCGCCCGCCACCGTCACCCGGCAACCGCTACCACCCGTCGGATCGGCCGCCCGTGCCCCGATCGAACGACTCGCGAACGCGGAGAGCAGCTTGCAGCAGCTCCTGGGCGTGCTGAGCCGATCCGCGATCGTGGACGCGGAGGAGATCGATCACACCGGAGAAACCGCGCGAGCGGCGGCGTCGGCGCTGCGGGCCGTTGCTTCGGACGTCGTCGCGATGGAGAGCGCCGGGCGGGGCACCGCCGCGGCCGCCGCTCATCTCGAGCAGTCCGTGCAGGCCGCCGGACAGCAACTGGATGTCGGCGTCGCGCAGTACGAAGGGCTCGTCACCGCGGCCGCGAAGATGACCGCGCCCGCGCAGTCGTCCTCGTACACCATGCTCGGTCGGCAACGCGAAGAGTTGCTGTCGGCGTCCGATCGGCTCGAAGGCTGGGCCGAGGCGCTCGGCGAGGTCGACGAGATCGACCGTCGATTCCGCCGCTGAATCAGTCGTCCACTCCACGCGCCGCGAGGGCATCGCCCATGGCCTCGGCGGTCATCAGCGCCGACACGACGACGGGCACCGCCAGCGCGCGCAGCGAGAAGCCGAGCCCGCGCGCCTTCCGGGCGTCCGACACCTGCTGCACGATGCCGGTGAGCAGCGGGATGCACCGCAGCGTCATCGCCAGCACCAGCCCGGCGCGCTCGGGATTGACACCCACCCGGCGTAGCGGCCCGAGGGCCCGGCTGATGGTCTCCAGCATGTCGGACACCCGCGTGGTCAGCGTGACCAGCGCGGCCAGCGACACGGCCAGCACGATCGTTCCGCACACGACGACGGCGCGCTCCCAGCCCGTGAAGATCACCTGGAACACGCCGATGAACAGCAGCGCCCACATCAGGGGGCGCAACTGCGCGAGCCCGACCCGTAGCGGGACGCGGGCCACCGCGTACAGGGCTGCGACGACGGCGATCGCGGGCAGCAGTTGCCACGGCTGGCGCATCAGGATCGTCACGGCGACGATCAGGACCACCATCGCGATCAGTTTCGGGCCGGGCGAAAGTCGATGCAGCAGTGAGGAACCGGGGGAGTAGAGGCCGAGCGTCGTCATCCGATCAGCTCGCGGTAGTGCGCGACGGCCTCTCCGGGTGTGCCGTCGGCTGCGACGCCGCCGCGCTCGATGACGATCACCCGGTCGAAGTCGTCGAGCAAGTCCAGATGATGGGTCACGACGATCAACTGCTGGTGCAGGCCCGCCAGCGTCGACCGCATCAGTCGCGCGTTGCGCAGGTCCAGCAGCGTCGTGGGCTCGTCGGCGACCAGGACCTCGGGGTCGGTGACCATGATCGCCGCGAGCGCCAGCAGCTGCTTCTGCCCGCCCGACAGCAGGTGCGTCGGATGGTCCGCGTGGCCGGACAGTCCGAAGTCGGCGAGGACCTGGGCCACCCGGTCGGCCCGCTCGGCCTTGTCCAGTGAACTGCGGCGCAGTGAGAAGGCGATGTCCTCCGACACGGTCGGCATGATGATCTGGTGGTCGGGGTCGGTGAAGACGAACCCCACCTTGCGGCGGACTTGGCGGCCCTTACGGGCGGTGTCGAGGCCGTCGACGGACACGGTGCCGGAGGTGGGGGACACCAGACCGTTGATCATCCGCGCCAGTGTGGACTTGCCGCTGCCGTTGGCGCCGATGATGCCGATCCGCTGCTCGGTGAGCGTCAGATCGATTCCGTCGAGCACGGCGCGCTCACCGTAGGAATGGTGAACCCCGTCGAATCGGATCTCGCTCATCGTGCAGAAGTCGATCTAGGCGGCGTCGGCCCGCACCGCAGCGGCGGGGAAGGGACGAGCGGCCAGCGCGGGGTACGCGCGGTGGACCTGAGCGGCGACGACCGCGGCGACGACCGCCTTGATGACGTCACCCGGAAGGTACGTGAGGTTCGCGGCGAACGCGCCGGACACCGTGAGGTCCGTCTTGAGCAGCATGCCGGGGATGCCGAACGCGTACAGCACCACGATGCCGCCGATCACGTTGACCGCGATGCCGCCGAAGACGTTGTACTTGGGCAGCATCTTGTAGCTGAGCCATCCGATGACGGCAGCCGCGGGCAGCCAGCCGATCAGGAAGCCCGCCGTGGGGCTCGCGAGGGACACCAGCGTGGTCCGGCCGCCGGCGAGGACCGGCAGTGCCAGACCCAGGACGATCACCGTCAGCACCGACAGCGTGCCCTTGCGGGGGCCGAGCAGGGCGCCGGCGAGCATGACGCCGAGGGTCTGCAGCGTGATCGGCACCGCCGAGCCGCCGACGTTGATCGTGCCGGGCAGACCCAGCGCCACGATGAGGGCTGCGAAGACCGCGATCTGTGCCAGATCGCGAGCGGTGTTGCGGGGAGTGCTCGTGGGGGATGTCTGCGACACGGCTATCGACTACTCCTCGTGGTGTTCGCGAACGGGACGGATCGGGTCCAACCCGCCGAGCTTATGTCAACCCGCCGGTCCCGACGTATTCCAGCCCGGTCGGCGGCCTCAGGGTGATCACCCATCTTTCCCTGATCTTGCCGCTGAGCTGGTGATTTCCGATTCGGCACATGCAACCATCGAGGTACCGCGCTCGTAGGATCGTCGGTAGAGGACCAAGCAGGAGGCACATCGTGTTCTGGAAGATCGTCGGCATCGTGGCGCTGGTGTGGATCGCGTTCATGGTGGTCGGAGCGCTGGTGAAGGGGCTGTTCTGGATCCTGGCGGTGAGCGCGATCGTGTTCGGGCTCTACATGCTGTTCAAGGCGATGTCGGGGTCGTCCGAGCGCTCCGGAAACTCGAGGCTCTAGCCGCCCGCGAGATGCCGGTCGACGACGTCGGCGAAGGCGCGGCCCGCCGGCGTGACCAGCGTCGCCTTGCTGATCATGTGCACTGTGCGGATCGGGGCGTCGGCGATCCGCAGCATGTGCAGTCCGGGACGGGTGACGGCGTCGGACTCGGGAAGGAACCCGACCCCGACGCCCGAC
Source organism: Prescottella sp. GW823-FHT02E09 (assembly GCF_058797375.1). Classification (NCBI taxonomy): domain Bacteria; kingdom Bacillati; phylum Actinomycetota; class Actinomycetes; order Mycobacteriales; family Nocardiaceae; genus Rhodococcus; species Prescottella sp. GW823-FHT02E09. Next base: position 558,403 of record NZ_JBXAJP010000002.1, on the reverse strand, counting down.
TCGGTCAGTGCGGCGACGAGCGTCGCCGATCCGGCCTGGGCGACGACGGTGCGTGGCAGGCCCGCCATGGCGAAGGCGTCGTCGCTCTGACGGCGCGCCCCGGTGCCCTCCGGGAAGTCGACGGTCGGTACGCCGGCGAGGTCGAGCAGGGTGACCGCGGTGCGTGACGTCCACGGATGATCCGGCCCGACGACGGCGACGAGCTGTTCGGTGCCGAGCACGCGGGCCGTCAGCCCGGCGCGGGGCCGGGTGTGCCACAGCCCGATGAATCCGAGGTCGAGTTCGCCGGCGTCGACCTGCTCGACGATCGATTCGCTCATTGACGACACGACGTGCACGTCGACGCCGGGGTTCGCATCCAGAAATGTCCGGACGAGTGCGGCGAGGTCGATCTGGGTGAGGGTCGTGATGGTGCCGATCCGCAGGGTGCCGGTGACCGCACGCCCGGTGCCGGCGACTGCGCCACGGAGTCGTTCGGCCGCCGCGAGCACCTCGCGGGCGTGGAGCACGAAGGCTTCGCCGGCCGCGGTCAGTTCGACCCTGCGACTCGTCCGGGTGAAGAGGGCGGTGCCGAGTTCGCGTTCGAGTTGCTGCACCTGGTGGCTGAGCGCCGACTGGGCGACGTGCATCCGCGCCGCGGCGCGAGTGAAGTGTCGTTCCTCCGCGACCGCGAGCGCGTACCGCAGCTGTCGTAGTTCCATACCGCCTCCAGAAGCATCGTGATCGGCGATCGATTCGATCTGATTCAGATGTTAGACAGATGGTTAGTCGGGGCAAAGAATTACCCGCGTGAGTGTCACCGAATCCCGAACCCCGACGCGTCCGGCGCTGTCGCCGGGTCTGCTGCTCGTCATGGCCGTCGCCACCGGACTGTGTGTGGGCGGCAACTACTTCAACCAGCCGCTGCTGGACTCGATCGCGTCCGCCCTCGACGTGGATCAGTCGACGGCCGCAGTGACGGTCACTGTGTCGCAGGTGTTCTACGGACTCGGGCTGTTGTTCCTGGTGCCGCTGGGCGACCTGTGGGACCGGCGCGTACTGAGCGTCGGGCTGATGGTGCTCGCCGCCGTCGGCCAGGGCGTCTGCGGGTTCGCGCCGTCGATCGGGTGGCTCATGGTGGGCACCGCGATGGCGGGCCTGTTCTCGGTCGCGGCGCAGGTGCTCGTGCCGTTCGCCGCGCAGCTGGCGGAACCGGGGCGCGCCGCGACCGCGGTCGGCACCGTGATGAGCGGTCTCATGGTCGGGATCCTGTTGGCCCGCAGTGTCGCCGGACTGCTCACTCCCATGGGGGGTTGGCAGACCGTGTACCGCGTCAGCGCGGTCGCGATGCTGCTGATCGCCGCGGTGCTGTGGCGGGCGCTGCCGCCCTCACGGGATCGGCACGGACTGGGCTACGGCGCGATTCTCGCGTCCATGGGTGCACTCCTGCGCGATCAGCCCCGCCTGCGCACGGCGACGGCAATGAGCGCACTCAGCTTCGCCGCGGCGAGCACGGTCTTCGCGGCGATGGCGTTCGTGCTCGCGGCCGAGCCGTTCGGCCTCGACGATGTCGCTATCGGACTCGTCGGGCTCGCCGGAGTCGCGGGTGCGGTGATGGCGAACGTCGCCGGACGCCTCGCGGATCGCGGGCTCGCGCGGGCGACGGCCGGCGTGGGGGCGGTAGTGCTGCTCGCGTCGTGGGCACTGTTCGGGCTCGGCAGCACCAGCCTGCTCGCGTTCGTGCTCGCGGTCCTGATCTCGGACGTCGCACTCAAGTGTGTGCACGTGAGCAATCAGGGCGTCATCTATGCGCTTGCGCCGCAGGCGCGTTCACGGGTGACGGCGGTGTACATGACCGGATACTTCGTCGGCGGAGCGGCCGGTTCCGCGTTGGGTTCGTTGCTGTGGGCGACGCACGGGTGGGCCGGAGTGTGCTGGGCGGGAGCCGTGCTGTCGCTCGCCGTTCTCGCGGTGTGGTGGCTCGATCTGCGGATTTCGGGGCGCGCGACCGCGCCGGTCGGGGCATGCTGACGTCATGGAGCCGATACCGGAGGACTGGCAGCGGGGGTTGGTGATCGCCGCCCACCCCGACGACATCGAATACGGCGCTGCGGCGGCCGTCGCCCGATGGACGGACCAGGGCAAGGACATCAGGTACGTCCTGGTGACCAGTGGTGAGGCGGGGATCGCCGGCCTGCACCCCCAGCGATGCGCGCCGTTGCGCGAAGAGGAGGAGCGACGCTCCGCCGCGATCGTGGGCGTGTCACAGGTGGAGTTCATGGGATATCCCGACGGCCGGCTCGAGCACGGGCTGGACCTGCGCAAGGACCTGGCCCGGGTGATCCGGATGCACTGCCCGGAGATGGTCGTGACGATGAACCACCGCGAGACGTGGGGGCCGGGCTTCCTCAACAGCGCCGACCACCGGGCCGTCGGGCTCAGCGTCCTCGACGCCGTCGCCGACGCCGCGAACGAGTGGATCTTCCCAGAACTCACCGAACCGCCGTGGGCGGGCGTGCGGTGGGCCGCCGTGAACGTGATGCTCGGAACCACGCACGCGGTCGACGTCACCGGTACCGTCGAGCGCGCCGTCGAATCGCTGTGCGAGCACCACGCCTATCTCGAGGCGCTCAGCGACGAACCCGTGCTGGACCAGGCGGCCCGGCAGATCGAGATGTCCACCGGGCCCAAGCCTGGATTCGACGCCGAACGTGCCGTCGGATTCGAGTTGTACGTCTTCGGCGGCTGATCCTCAGAAGAGTGGGGCGCCGACGATCACCCGTCCCGCGCCTGGGACGGCCTCGATGTCGATCGGCAGCTGCCCGACGAACTCGCCGTCGGCGTACGAGGTGACGGGGACACCGGTCTCGAGTCGGAGAGTGCGTGTCCGGAACGTCTGCACCTCGTCGAGTTCGACATGTGTGCCCTTGTAGACGGTGGGGAACAGCCGCACCAGCTTGAACCGGCCGCCCGACTTCACCACCGTGACGTCGAGGAGGCCGTCGTCGAGCTTCGCGTTCGGTGTGATGAGCATGCCGCCGCCGTAGGAGGTGCCGTTGCCGACCGAGACCATCGTCGCGTCGAGTTCGACGGTGCGGTCGTCGAGGACGATCCGGTAGGGGATCGGCTTCAGTTGTGCCAGTTCCACCACCATCGCGAGGTTGTAGCGCATCGGGCCCTTGGGCCACCGCATCCGGTTGGCGCGATCGGTGACGAGGGCGTCGAATCCGCTCGACAGCACGGTGCCGAACCAGCGGTCGCCGGCCCGCGCGAGGTCGACGGTGGCGATCTCGCCCGCGGCGATGATGTCCGCGGCCGCCACCGGGTCGTCGACCGGGATGTGGAACAGCCGCGCGTGGTCGTTACCGGTGCCGCCGGGAACGATGCCCAGCGGAGTCCCGGTCTGCGCCAGCGCCTGCCACGCGATGCTGACCAGGCCGTCGCCGCCGGCGGCGACCAGTGCGTCGGTGCCCTCGGCGACGGCCTTGCGTGCCAACTCCAGCGCCTCGGCCGGGGACCGGCCCTCGATCTCGGTGACCGTGACGTCGCGTTCCCGCAGCCGGGCCACGGCGGCGGCCGACGCCCACGGGGCGTGGCCGCTGCCCGCGGCGGGATTGGTCAGGACCGTGACCGATTTCGTCATGGGATGAGCTTGCCAGGGTTGAGGATTCCGGCGGGGTCGATTGCGTCCTTGACCGCCCGCAGGACGCGCGCACCCAGCGGGCCGACCTCGGTCTCCATCCACGGCCGGTGGTCGCGGCCCACCGCGTGGTGGTGGGTGATGGTGCCGCCCGCGGCCATGATCGCGTCGCCCGCGGCGCGCTTGGCGACGGCCCACTGCGCCAGTGGGTCGTCGGCCTGCGCGCACACCACGGTGAAGTACAGCGATGCGCCGGTGGGGTAGGTGTGCGAGATGTGGCACATCACGAGGGCGTTGGTGCCCTGTGCGGCAAGCGATTCGGTGAGTGCGGTGGTGACCGCGGTGCGCAGGTTCGCGAGATTGGACCAGCGCGTGGCGGTTTCGAGGGTCTCGGCGATCGCGCCGGCGTTCAGTAGCGCGTCCCGCAGGTACGGGGCGTCGAAGCGGCCGTGCTCCCACGACTGTGCCGGGCCCTCGCCCAGCGCCGTGCCACCGGACGCGGCGAGCAGCGCCGTCGCCTCCGCGTAGCGGGCCTCGACGTGGGCGTCGGTGCCCTCGAAGGTGGTGATGGCGAGGCAGCCCGCGGTCGGGCTGTCGCCGCCGATGTCCCCGGCCAGCGCCAGGTTGATGCCGGTCTCGGCCTCGTCGGACAGGCGCATCACGGTGGGCGCGGACCCGGACTGCACGACCGCGCGCAGTGCGGCCGCGCCGGTCTCGAAGTCGGGGAACGACCAGGCCTGGTAGGCGGTGCGTTCGGGAACAGGATGCACGCGCAGGCCCACCTCGGTGATGATGCCGAGGGTGCCCTCGGAGCCGACGAACAGCTCCCGCAGGTCAGGGCCGGCCGCCGAGGCCGGACCGCGCCCGAGGTCGAGGGTTCCGGACGGGGTCGCGACGCGCAGCCACTCGACCATGTCGTCGAAGCGGCCGTATCCGGCGGACGCCTGACCCGACGACCGGGTCGCGGCGAATCCGCCGATCGTGGCGAACTGGAAGCTCTGCGGGAAGTGGCCGAGCGAGAACCCGTGCTCGCCCAGGACCTGCTCGGCTTGCGGGCCGGTCAGTCCGGCCTGCAGCGTCGCGACCCCGGACACCGGATCCAGGTCGGTGAGTGCGTTGAGGCGCTGCAGGTCGAGGGCGACGACGGAGGGGAACCGTCCGCGAGCGGGGTCGACGCCGCCGACGACGCTGGTGCCACCGCCGAACGGGACCACCGCGACACCCTCCGCGGCGCAGAACCGCAGCAGTGCCAGCACCTCGTCGTGCGAGCCTGGCAGCAGCACCGCGTCGGGAGCGTCCTGCGGGTCGGTGGCCTTGCGGCGCAGCAGATCCGGGGTGCTCTTGCCGCCGGCGTGCCGCAGTCGGGACGCGGTGTCGGTGCGGACGTGATCGGCGCCGAGAAGCTCGCGGAGAGCCGCGACGAGGGCGTCGCCGAGGGTGCTCTCGCACAGGGTCACCTCGGACTCGGTGGGCGGCGCCGCCTGTTCGACTGAGACGCCGAGTGCCTGCTGCAGCAGGCTCGTGATCTGCGGTGACAGGTGTCGGCGGGACTCGGCGACACCCCAGGCGTCCCACTCCATGGTGGGCGCCGCGGTGGCGGGGACTTCGGGCACGAAGGCATCGGACATGCGTTACAGTGTTACACACGATGTCTATCTGTAACGAAGTTTCCGGATCCGCCGGAGAGTCTCCGAGTGTCGACGACCAGATCCTCGACGCGGCGCGCTCGTGTGTGCTCGAGTTCGGGATCCGGCGGACGACGCTCGCCGAGGTCGCCCGTCGTGCCGGCGTGAGCCGGCCCACCGTGTACCGGCGCTGGCCGGACACCAGGGCGGTCGTCGCCGACCTGCTGACCCGCGAGATCCGCACGGCGATCCCCGTCATGAGCGGTGACGCCCCCGCGCGCGTCCAGCTCGTGCAGGCCGTTGTCGACGTCGCGACGGAGATGCGCGACCACCCCCTGTTCGTGAAGATCCTGCGATCCGACCCGGACATGCTCATGACGTACGTCGTCGACCGGCTCGGGACGAGTCAGCGGGCCATCGTCGAGGTGGTCGCCGCCGCCATCGCCGCCGGGCAGCACGACGGCTCGATCCGCACCGCAGATCCGGTGCACATGGCGACGATGGTCCTGCTGACCGTCCAGTCGGCGGTTCAGTCGGCGCGGATGGCGGCCGAACTACTGCCCGCGCCCGCTCTCGTCGACGAACTGCGTGTCGCCGTCGACTCCTACCTCGCGCCCGCCCGGTGCTCTGACTGACCACCGACCCCACTTCCAGGAGGAACAGTGCAGGACAATGCGAAGTCCGCGCTCAACGCACAGCGCCGCAGTCGGGACCTGTCCGACCTCGGGGACGACGGCGTCGTCGACGTCCTGGTGATCGGTGGCGGCATCACCGGTGTCGGCACGGCATTGGATGCCGCGTCGCGCGGCCTGCGTACGGTGCTGGTCGACAAGCACGACCTCGCGTTCGGGACCAGCCGGTGGAGTTCGAAGCTGGCGCACGGTGGCCTGCGGTACCTGGCGTCCGGCAACGTCGGGATCGCGCGGGAGAGTGCCGTCGAGCGCGGGATCCTCATGATGCGCACGGCGCCGCACCTCGTGCGCGCCCTGCCGCAGCTGGTGCCGTTGCTCCCGTCGGTCGGCTTCTTCGAGAAGTCGCTGGTCCGGACCGGATTCCTGGCCGGCGACGCACTGCGGGTCACCGCCCGTACGCCGGCGTCGGTGCTGCCGCGGTCACGTCGGGTCGATGCCGAGCGCGCCGCGCAACTCGCACCCGCCGTCCGCCGCGAGGGCCTGCGGGGCGGACTCCTGGCCTTCGACGGACAGCTGATCGACGATGCCCGACTCGTCGTGGCGCTCGCCCGGACCGCAGCCGCCCACGGCGCGACGATCCTGACCCGGGTCGGTGCCTACGACGTGACCGGCGAGTCGGCACGTCTGCGGGACGAGATCACCGGTGAGGAGTTGACGATCCGCGCCCGGTCCGTCGTCAATGCGGCGGGTGTATGGGCCGGACAGGTGGACCCGGACATCCGGCTCAAGCCCAGCCGCGGCACGCACCTGGTGCTCCCCGCCGAGTTGCTCGGCAATCCCACCGCAGCGCTCACCGTCCCCATTCCGGGCGAGACCAACCGGTTCGTGTTCGCGCTGCCCGCCCAGTTGGGTCGCGTGTACCTGGGCCTCACCGACGAGGCCGTCGACGGCCCGCTGCCGGACGTCCCGACCGCCTCCGACGGCGAGATCGACTTCCTGCTCGACACCGTCAACACCGCGCTGGCGACCCCGCTCACGCGCGCCGACGTCCTCGGCACGTACGCGGGACTGCGACCGCTGCTCGACAGCGGCGAGGGGAAGACCGCGGACCTGTCCCGCAACCATGCGGTACTGCGCTCGTCGAACGGCGTCGTCAGCGTGGTCGGCGGCAAGCTGACCACCTACCGGAAGATGGCACAGGACGCCGTCGACGCGGCCGTCGCCGCGGGCGGGCTGACGGCGCGGTCGTGCGTGACGACCGACCTGTCGGCCGTCGGGGCCGCCCCCGCCGCACCCCGCAACCTGCCGCCGGCGCTGGTCGCCCGGTACGGCAGCGAGGCGGGACTGGTGGCGGAGGCGGGCGCGCTCACGCCGATCGCCGAGGGGATCGACGTCACGCACGCCGAACTGGCGTTCGCGGTGAGCCACGAGGGCGCGCTCGACGTCGACGACCTGCTGGACCGTCGTACCCGGATCGGGCTGGTTCCGGCGGATCGGGAGCGGGCGCTGCCGGCCGCGGAGGAGGCGTTGGCCCGCGGCTGATCGCGGCGCGAACGAACCAGCGCGCGAATATCGTTGCGGGGGTAGCGTCGAATGACATGAGTATTCGACTGGGCTACCAGATTCCGAATTTCAGTTACTCGACTCCCGTGCGCGACCTGTTTCCGACTGTCATCGCCCAAGCTCGCGAGGCGGAGGCGGCCGGATTCGACGCCGTGTTCGTGATGGACCACTTCTACCAGCTGCCGGGGATCGGCGAGCCGGACGAGCCCATGCTCGAGGCGTACACGGCGCTCGCCGGTATCGCGACGGCCACCGACTCGATCCAGTTGTCCGCACTGGTCACCGGCAACACGTACCGGAATCCGGCGATGCTCGCGAAGACGGTGTCCACGCTCGACGTCGTCAGCGGCGGCCGGGCGGTCCTCGGCATCGGCGCCGGCTGGTTCGAGCTCGAACACCAGCAGCTCGGATTCGAGTTCGGCACGTTCACCGACCGGTTCGAGCGGCTCGCGGAGGCGCTCGCGATCATCAAGCCGATGCTGCACGGCGACCGGCCCACCTTCGAGGGCAAGTGGTACCGCGTCGAGAACGCGATCAACGAGCCGCGCCTGCGCGACGATCTGCCGATCATGCTCGGCGGCGGTGGAGAGAAGAAGACGTTCGGGCTCGCGGCCCGCTACGCCGACCACCTCAACATCATCGCGAACGCGACCGAACTGCCGCGCAAGCTCGAGGCCCTCGCCCAGCGCTGCGAGGAGGTCGGCCGCGATCCGAAGACGCTCGAGACGAGCTTCCTCGCGTTCGTGATGCTCGACGAGGACGGCGACAGGGCTCGCGAGATGCAGCGCGAGTTCCTGCTCTCGCGCGGCGTGGACCTGTCGGCGCTGTCGGTGGCCGAGCGCGCTGTCGCGACGGATCGTCAGTTCGTCGGCAGTCCGGACGAGGTGGCCGAGCAGATCAAGACCCGGGTCCTCGATGTGGGCGTCGACGGCGTGATCGTCAACCTGGTCGCCAACGGGCACCAGCCGGGCATCGTCGAGTTGGTCGGTCGGACTCTGGGGCCGATCGTCCGCGGCTGACCACGAGCGGACCGCCGCTCGGGTTTCGGTCGCGTCGCGCCCCCGATCGGCGGTGCGGCGCGACGACAACCGTCGCGGCACGGAACCGCTGACGGTGCTGCAGCGAGCGCGGGGTGTGGCACCCTGAGCGGATGCGAGTAGCTGTCGTCGCCGGACCGGAGGCCGGTCATGCCGTCCCGGCATTGGCGCTGTGTCGGAAATTCGTTGCCGCGGGGGACGATCCGGTGTTCTTCTCCGCGGGACGGTGGCTCGACGTCGCGCGCGACATCGGGATCGAGGCGCGCAAGCTCGGTGGTCTCGCGCCGCGTGCGTCCGATGACGACTCCGACTCCGGATCGAAGATCCACGGTCGGGCCGCGCACGTCTCGACGGCTCTGCTGCCCGACATGCGTGCCCTCGCCCCCGATCTCGTGGTGTCCGACATCATCACCGTCGGCGGCGGCATGGCGGCCGAACGGCTCGGGGTGCCGTGGGTGGAGCTGTCGCCGCATCCGCTGTACCTGCCGTCGAAGGGTCTGCCGCCCATAGGGTCGGGCATGGCACCCGGCACCGGAGTCGGGGGCCGCCTCCGGGACGTGCTGCTGCGTGCCGCGACCGCGCCGTCGATCAGGAAGGGGCGGGTCCAACGCAGTGAGGCGCGGGTGAGTGTCGGTCTGCCCTCCCGGGATCCGGGCCCGGCGGCGCGGTTGATCGCGACCCTGCCGGCGCTCGAGGTGCCGCGCCCGGACTGGCCGTCGAACGCTCATGTCGTCGGCCCGCTGGTGTGGGAGCCCGCCGACAACGTGCTCGACCCGCCGCCGGGTGACGGTCCGCTCGTGGTGCTGGCGCCGTCCACCGCCTCGACGGGGGCCGGCGGCATGCTCGACACGGCGATCCGGGCGCTCGACGGGCTCGGTGTGCGGATGCTCGTGACCCTGTTCGAACAGCCGGACGTCGACCTGCCCGACTGGGTACGGGCCGGATACGGGCGGCAGGACGAGATGCTGCGGAACGCGTCCGCGCTGATCTGCGGTGCGGGCCACGGTGTGCTCGCGAAAGGACTCCTCGCCGGGGTGCCCACCGTGACCGTCCCCGGGGGCGGTGACCAGTGGGAGGTCGCGAACCGCGTCGCCCGCGCCGGTCTCGGGGTGATGATCCGTCCGCTCGAGGTCGCCACGCTGCGTGACGGGGTGCGGACGGTCCTGGGGGACCCGGCCTACGCCGCCGCCGCGCGGCGGGCGGCGGGCGGGATCGCGGACGTCGCGGACCCGGTCGACGTGTGCCGTGCGGCGGCGACGTGAGCGTCGTGGCCGCCCGCCCGATTCCGCTACGGTGGCACATGTGCGACTGACCGAATTCCATGATCTCGTCCGGGAAGAGTTCGGACAGGTACGAGGCGACTCGCTGCTGGTCGACCACGTCATTCTCAGCCTGGGCGGGAAGACCGCTGTCGACGCCATCGAGTCCGGCGAGGACCCGCGCGTCGTGTGGCGCGCGTTGTGTGACGAGTTCGACGTTCCCCCGCAGCGCAGGTAGGGCGGCACCGCGCCGGTGATTGACTCGAACAGATGTTCGCTTATGCTGGGATCATCCGTTGTCGTCCACACGTTGCGGCTGAGTGCGGCGGTTCGGACAGTTCGAGCCGGCGAAGTTGTCGGTACCGGGCTCTAACCTGATCCCAGATCGCTGGACGAGACTTCGAAAAGGGGACCACGATGGCACCACAGGCACACGATCGCGACAAGGCGCTCGAGCTGGCTCTGGCACAGATCGACAAGAGCTTCGGCAAGGGCTCGGTGATGCGTCTGGGCGAGGAAGCTCATCAGCCCATCGCCGTGATCCCCACCGGATCGATCGCGCTGGACGTTGCGCTGGGTATCGGCGGTCTGCCCCGCGGCCGCGTCGTCGAGATCTACGGTCCGGAGTCCTCGGGTAAGACGACCGTCGCCCTCCATGCAGTGGCGAACGCGCAGGCAGCAGGTGGCATCGCAGCCTTCATCGACGCCGAGCACGCGCTCGATCCGGAGTACGCCCGCAAGCTCGGTGTCGACACCGACGCTCTGCTGGTCTCGCAGCCCGACACCGGTGAGCAGGCCCTCGAGATCGCGGACATGCTGATCCGTTCCGGCGCTCTCGACATCATCGTCGTCGACTCGGTGGCCGCGCTGGTGCCGCGCGCCGAGATCGAGGGCGAGATGGGCGACAGCCATGTCGGTCTGCAGGCGCGACTGATGAGCCAGGCGCTGCGCAAGATGACCGGTGCCCTCAACAACTCGGGCACCACGGCGATCTTCATCAACCAGCTGCGCGAGAAGATCGGTGTGATGTTCGGCTCGCCCGAGACCACGACCGGTGGTAAAGCGCTCAAGTTCTACTCCTCGGTTCGCCTCGACGTCCGCCGTATCGAGACGCTCAAGGACGGCACCGACGCGGTCGGTAACCGCACCCGCGTCAAGGTCGTCAAGAACAAGGTGTCGCCGCCGTTCAAGCAGGCCGAGTTCGACATCCTCTACGGCCAGGGCATCAGCAAGGAAGGCTCGCTGATCGACATGGGCGTCGAGCACGGGTTCATCCGTAAGTCCGGGTCCTGGTACACGTACGAGGGTGATCAGCTGGGCCAGGGCAAGGAGAACGCCCGTAAGTTCTTGCTCGAGAACACCGATATCCGCGACGAGATCGAGAAGAAGATCAAGGAGAAGCTCGGTATCGGTGCGGTCGTGACCGACGACGGTGCCGAGTCGGCCGACTTCTAGGCCCACGACGATCGTCTCCGGCCCGGTCGGTAAGGGCCGGAGACGAATCCTCAGCCATGAGCGATGACAACAGTCACGACGACAACAGTCATTACGACCGGTACGGCAGCGACGACGTCACCACCGGCCGGCGTCGTACCTCGAACCGTGGGCGCGGCCGGCCCGTCGGCGAGAACGGAGAACCGTTCGAACTGAAGGGCAGTCCGGAGACGCTCGCGGCCCGGGCGAAGGACGTGTGTCTGCGGTTGCTGACCGACCGGGCCCGCAGCCGCGCGGAGCTCGACCAGAAGCTCGCGCAGAAGGGCTACCCGCGGGCGGTGATCGACACGGTCCTCGACCGGCTGGTCGAGGTCGGACTCATCGACGACGCCGCCTTCGCGGAACAGTGGGTGCATTCGCGGCACACCTACTCCGGTCGTGGCCGCCGCGCGCTCGCGACCGAACTGCGCCGCAAGGGAATCGACGACAGCACGTCGAACGAGGCGCTGTCGCAGATCAGTGCCGACGACGAGCGTGAGCGGGCCGCCGAGTTGGTGCGCAAGAAGCTCCTACGAACGACGTCATCAGACATCGCCGACCGCGACGACCGGGAAAAGTTGATGCGCCGACTGGTCGGCATGCTTGCGCGCCGCGGGTATCCGGCAGGCCTGTCGTTCGCGGTCGTCAAGGCTGAGTTGGCAGACCTGGGGGCGGACACCGACGAGCTTCCGGAGGACTGAGATCTCGACGGGGACCGTGCCGGTCAGTGCCTACGACGCGCCTTCCTGCCGTATCCGCTGGTCAGCCAGGCGCCCCTCAGTTTCATCAATACACCGAGGCCGATGCCCCATCCCAGCACGGAGAGCCCCAGCCCTACTCCTTCCTGGCTGGTGACCATCCGGCTGGCGTCGACGGCGAATGCGGTCGTGAATCCCGCCGTCGTACCCGTGGCGGCGGCGAGACCACCCGCCTTCGTCCAACGCGACAGGTGAGCGGTGCCGAAACACGCCAGCACCACTGTGGCGCCGCACGCCATCACTTGCCAGGTCGGGAACTGGGTCGGTGCGGGCAGTGCCGGTCCGCGGAACTCGCCGACGGAGTCGGCCGACCAACTGAGCCAGCCCGCGCAGGACAGGAATCCCAGTACGAACGCGACCAGTCCGGTCGCCCACAGCCCCAGCGGGCCGCTGCCCGCGTGCGGGGGGATCGAGCCATCGAGTTCGGACCGCTCCGATCGCCAGGCAGACCGGACGATGTACGCACCGAACAGGCTGGGCACACCCACGAAGATGAAGACGTTCCACAGGAACTGATTCCAGGAGAAGTCGAAGCCGGCGGCCATGCCTGGAGTATGCGACAGTTCGGGGCCGAAACCCGAAGGGCTCGCGGAGGATCGGAATCCTCTGCGAGCCCTTCGGGTGCTCGTGTCGATCAGCGCGGCGGCCGCGACTGCACGGTCTCGCTGAAGTCGTCGATGCCGGGGGCGCCGTCGAGCTCGTTGGTGTCGAGCGGCACGATGGCCGGGCGGGTGCCCTTCTTGCCGCCGCTGCGGAGTCGCTTCTCGAGCCACGTCGCGAAGGAGGTGAGCGCGAAGTTGATGATCACCATGATCACGCCGACCACGACCAGGGCGGCGAAGAAGTTGCGGTAGTACGACGCCGCCTGCTGCCCGCTGCGGATCAGCTCGATGTAGCCGATCTGGTAGCCGAGCGCCGAGTCCTTCAGCGCAACCACCATCTGCGACACCAGGGCCGGCAGCATCGTCGTGACCGCCTGCGGCAGCAGGACCATCCGCATCATCTGGCCTTTGCGCATGCCGAGCGCCGATGCGGCCTCGGTCTGGCCCTTCGGCAGCGACAGGATGCCGGCCCGCAGGATCTCGGCGATGACCGAGCCGTTGTACAGGGTCAGACCCACCACGACCGCGGCCAGCGCCAGCTGGTTCGACGGGAACACGCCGTACTGGGCGAACGCCTGGTAGGCGAAGATCATCAGGATCAGCACCGGGATGGCGCGGAAGAACTCCACGATCGCGCCGCAGATCCAGCGGACCCAGCGGTGATCGGAGAGTCGGCCGATGCCGAGGACCGCGCCGAGGATCAGCGCGAACACGATCGACAGGGATGCCGCGAGCAGCGTGCCCTTCAGGCCCGGCAGCAGGTAGGTGGTCCACGTGAAGTGGTCCAGGAACGGCGACCACTTGTCGGCCTCGAGTTGGCCGTTGTCGGCCAGCACGTTCAGCACGTACAGCGCGATCGCGACCAGGACGATGCCGAAGGCGATCGCGATCAGCCGGTTCCGTACCCGGGCCCGAGGCCCCGGGATGTCGAAGAGAACGCTCGACTGCTGGGTCATCGCTTCACCGCCAAACGCTTGCCGAGGTAACCGAACAGGAAGCCGACCGGCAGCGTCAGAATCATGAATCCGATCGCGAAGATCGCGAACACGAGGAACAGTTTGTCGGCCTCGTTCTCGATCATCGTCTTCATGAGCAGCGACGCCTCGGCCACACCGATGGCCGAAGCGATCGTGGTGTTCTTCGTCAACGCGATCAGCACACTGCCCAGAGGGGCGATGACCGCGCGGAACGCCTGCGGCAACACGATCATCCGAACGCTCTGCGTGAACGTCAGGCCCAGGGAGCGGGCCGCCTCGGCCTGGCCGAGCGGAACGGTGTTGATGCCCGACCGGAGCGACTCGCACACGAAAGCGGCCGTGTAGACGACGAATCCGAGCACAGCGAGCCGGAAGTTGTTCTGATCGATGAACTTCGGGGAATCCTCGGGGGCGAAGTACACACCCAGGTTCTGGTAGAGGCCCACCGAGCAGAACACGATGATGAGTGTGAGGGGTGTGTTCCGGAAGATGTTGACGTACCAGGTCGCGAAGATCCGGAGGATCGGCACGGGGGAGACGCGCATCGCGGCGAGGAGCGTTCCCCAGATCAGGGCGCCGAGCGCCGACCAGAAGGTGAGTTGTACCGTCGTCCAGAACGCGCTGACGAGCTGATCACCGTAAGTATCGAGTAGTCCCATTTCACCTCCTCCGCATCAGTACCGGTCGACGGTCGGCGGCGCCGGAAGCGCGTAGCCGGACTCGCCCATGGTGTCCTCGAGCGCCCGCTGCCAGGCCCCGGTCGCGATCATGTCCTCGATCGCGTCGTTGATCTTCATCCGTGCTTTCGTATCGCCCTTGGGTAGACCGACTCCGTAGGGCTCGGTGGTGAACGGCTCGCCGGCGAGCTTGAACTCGCCGGGGTACTGGGCGGAGTATCCGGCCAGGATGATGTCGTCCGTGGTGAGAGCGTCGACCTTGCCGCGGTGCAACGCCTCGACACACGACGAGTAGCTGTCGAACTGCTGCAGCTGCACGCCCGGATACGACTTCTTGATCTTCTGCGCCGGGGTGGAGCCCGACACCGAGCAGAGCTTCTTGCCGCCCTCGAGGGATTCGGCCCCGGTGATGGTGTCGTCGTCGGCGCGGACCAGGAGCGACTGCCCGGCGATGTAGTACGGACCGGCGAAGTCGACGACCTTCTTGCGGTTGTCGGTGATCGAGTACGTGCCGACCACGAAGTCGACCTCACCGTTCTTGATCAAGTTCTCTCGCTGCGCCGACGGCGCCTCGCGCCACGTGATGCCGCTCTCGGGGACACCCAGGTAGTTCGCGATGTACTTGGCGACCTCGACGTCGAAACCGCTCATCGTCTTGTCCGGCTCGCGCAGCGCAAGTCCGGGCTGGTCGTACTTGGTGCCGATGGTGAGGTGCCCGTCGGCGGCGTCGGCGAGCACGTCCCGCGGCTCGCTGCTGCCGCACGCCGAGGCCGTCAACACGACCGCGGTGAGGGCGGCGACGACCGACAGGACGCGGGAGGATCTGATTCGTCTCATGGTGTTTCCTCCGCCCCGGCTCAGTGCCCGAGGATCTTGCCGAGGAAGTCCTTGGCGCGGTCCGACTTCGGCGCGGTGAAGAACGTGTCCGGGTCGGTGTCCTCGATGATCGCACCGTCGGCCATGAAGATGATCCGGTCGGCGGCCTTGCGGGCGAACCCCATCTCGTGGGTCACGACGATCATCGTCATGCCCTCCTTGGCGAGGTTCACCATGACGTCGAGGACCTCGTTGACCATCTCGGGGTCGAGCGCGGACGTCGGTTCGTCGAACAGCATGACCTTGGGGTCCATCGCGAGCGAACGGGCGATGGCCACGCGCTGCTGCTGTCCGCCGGAAAGCTGGGCGGGGTACTTGTCGGCCTGGGAGTCGATGCCGACACGTTCGAGGAGCGCGTGGGCACGCTCCTTCGCTTCGGTCTTGTCGATCTTGCGGACCTTGACCGGCGCCAGCATCACATTCTCGAGCACCGTCTTGTGTGCGAAGAGGTTGAAGCTCTGGAACACCATTCCGACGTCCGAACGGAGCCGAGCGAGAGCGCGGCCCTCCGCCGGGACCGGCACGCCGTCGATCGTGATAGCACCCCGATCGATGGGCTCGAGGCGGTTGATGGTCCGGCAGAGCGTCGACTTGCCCGACCCGGACGGACCCAGCATCACGACCACTTGGCCGGCGGGGATCTCCAGGTCGATGTCCTTCAGGACATGCAGGTCGCCGTAGTGCTTGTTGACCCCGTTCATGGAGATCATCGATCGAGTTCCGGGAGCCGCTCCGGTGGTCTCAGGCTGCGTCATAACGCGTAACCCTATATGGACTGTTTGCGTACTCGCTGGTCTAGAGCGTCTCGATCTTGAACGATCGCGTATCGATCTTGAACGATACAGTCTCGACCGTCGGTGTCGGTGGACCAATGTGGCCCCGACAGGCGGTTTTGCGCGGGGCCGTACCCTGGACACGTGGAGACGATCGACCAGAACGCCGGGCGCAGTTACGAGGTCCGCACGTACGGCTGTCAGATGAACGTGCACGACTCCGAGCGGCTCTCGGGCCTGCTCGAGGATGCGGGCTATTCGAAGGCTGCGCCGGGGGAGCAGGCGGACCTGGTGGTCTTCAACACGTGTGCGGTGCGCGAGAACGCCGACAACAAGTTGTACGGCAACCTCAGTCATCTTGCTCCGGTCAAGGAGGAGCGCCCCGGGATGCAGATCGCCGTCGGCGGCTGCCTCGCGCAGAAGGACCGCGACACGGTGGTGAAGAAGGCCCCGTGGGTCGACGTCGTGTTCGGTACCCACAACATCGGTTCGCTGCCGGCGCTGCTCGAGCGGGCCCGCCACAACGAGAAGGCCGAGGTCGAGATCCTCGAATCGCTCGAGGCGTTCCCCTCGACGCTGCCGGCCAAGCGTGAGTCCGCCTACGCGGGCTGGGTGTCGATCTCCGTCGGCTGCAACAACACCTGCACCTTCTGTATCGTGCCCGCCCTGCGCGGCAAGGAGGTCGACCGGCGCCCCGGCGACATCCTCGCCGAGGTGCAGGCCCTCGTGAACGAGGGCGTCCTCGAGGTGACGCTGCTCGGACAGAACGTCAACTCGTACGGCGTCTCGTTCGCCGACCGCGACATCCCGCGGGACCGTGGCGCCTTCGCGAAGCTGTTGAGTGCGTGCGGGCAGATCGAGGGACTCGAGCGGGTCCGGTTCACGTCACCGCACCCGGCCGAGTTCACCGACGACGTCATCGAGGCGATGGCGACCACCCCCAACGTGTGCCCGCAGTTGCACATGCCGCTGCAGTCCGGTTCGGACCGGGTCCTCAAGGCGATGCGCCGCTCGTACCGCAGCGCCAAGTTCCTCGGCATCATCGAGAAGGTTCGTGCCGCGATGCCGCATGCCGCGATCACGACCGACATCATCGTCGGCTTCCCGGGTGAGACCGAGGAGGATTTCCAGGCGACCCTCGACGTCGTCCGGCAGGCGCGGTTCACGAGCGCGTTCACGTTCCAGTACTCCAAGCGCCCCGGCACCCCGGCCGCCGAGATGGACGGTCAGTTGCCGAAAGCCGTTGTCCAGGAACGCTACGAGCGGCTGATCGCGCTGCAGGAGGAGATCACCCTCGACGAGAATCGCAAGCTCGTCGGCACCGAGGTGGAACTGCTGGTGACCGCGGGCGACGGACGCAAGAACGCCGAGACCGCGCGCATGAGCGGACGCGCGCGCGACGGTCGCCTGGTGCACTTCCGGCCCGAGGGCAACCTCGACGGCGACCTGCGCCCCGGTGACGTCATCACCGTCGTCGTGACCGGTGCTGCTCCGCACCACCTGGTCGCGGACGACCTCGTCCTCACCCACCGGCGCACCCGCGCCGGCGACTCGTTCGACCGAGGGGTCACGCCGAAGACCCCGCCGATCGGTGTCGGGTTGGGGCTGCCGCAGGTCGGCGCCCCCGCACCGCTGCCAGCACAGATGGGATGCAACGCATGAGCACCTCGGACAGCGGCGACGCTTCCGGTAGCGAGAACCGACCGGACGGCGACGTCCCGGGCGTTCCGGATCCGATGGAGGAGTACCAGAAGGACTTCGAGGCCGCCGAGAAGAAGGTCGCGGGGGAGATCGACCCCGGCATGCGCGCGGTGGTCGTGGCCGTGTGCGTGCTGGTGCTGCTGCTGTCGTTCACGCTGCCGCACACCGGATCCGTCAACGGCTGGGACGTACTCGTCGGCAACCAGGACGCGATCGACGAGAACATCAAGCTGCCGTCGCGCATCTTCGTGTGGATGGCGCTCGTGTTCGGCGGCGTCTTCTCCATCCTGGCGCTCGTGACCCGCCGGTGGGTGCTGGCGTGGATCGCGTTGGCGGGCACCGCTGTTTCGGCGGTGTTCGGCATGCTCGCGATCTGGTCGCGGCAGACTCTCCCGGCGACGGAGGCCTCGAGTTCGGGTCCGGGGTTCGGACTCGTGCTGGGCTGGATCGCGGTCATCGTGCTGACGTTCCACTGGATCAAGGTGGTGTGGAGTCGGACCGCGGTGCAGTTGGCTGCCGAGGAGGCCCGCCGCAACGCCGCGAGTGAGGATCCGGCCCGCGAGGACTGGCAGAACTGAGTTCGGGCGACCGAGTTCGCCCGAGACGCGAGTGAGGGGTGGGGGGGGGGGGGGGGGGGGGGGGCCAGCC